>NZ_JAQDKY010000018.1:0-69110 GCF_027662325.1 Blautia faecis
TGCTCTAAATTCTTGTTTAACTTCTCATTTGTTTTTCTTTTTTTATCCAAAACTGCAATAATTGATACTATACGGTCTTGTATGCACCGTTCTGGCAAGTCTATCTCTATTTTCGACAAAATGCCTTGATTTAAGGATGCCATTGTCGTTCCATGTGAGCACATGCTTATCATGAAAGCTTTATGCTTAGGCGTAAGAAAATAATATGATAAATATCGTGGATTGATTTTGTTTGTTTTTACTCTTAATCTGATACAATCTGATCCCTGCATCCATCCCGCTTCATTTGCTCCTATGTAGGCATGACGATCAACAGCCCCCTTTCTTCCAAATACAATATCTCCCTCTTTAAGTATGTGCATAGATAACCGTTCAAGTGTCTTCTCACCAACATAATCTACTTTTGTTGTTACAACTGTTGAATATCCTAAATTTTTCACATTTAGAACTGGAGTTCCACTTTCAACATATTCTGCCGCTTTTAGTTGGGTGCCAAATGGTCCTGTTTTTATTTCAATTTCTCCATTCTTAACAAGTTCCTCTAATTCAATAATCACAATACCTTTTCTCCTCTAGCCTATATATTTCTTATGAGCCAACTTAACATTGCTCTGCTTAACCATTGCATACTGTAAGGTCGTATCTATTCTTTTATGTCCCAAGAGTTTCTGTAACTGCTCAATAGGCATTCCTTTGTCAATTGCCATCGTTGCAAGCGTCCTTCGGAACTTATGCGGATGAACTTTGGGAATATCCAGCTGTTTTCCCATTTCACGCAGGCGGGATTCTATGCCGCCGATCTTGATTCTCTCATGCGGAGAACGCAGAGTAACAAACAATGCCGGATTATCATCCATTCTGCTATCAATGTAGTTTTGCAGATGAATCTTCGTCCGAGCATCAAAGTATACAATGCGTTCCTTATCGCCTTTACCGAAAACGACACATTCACGCTCATTAAAATTGATGTCCGCTTTATTCAGCAAAACCATTTCACCGATACGCATTCCGGTAGAGGCCAGCATATCAATCATTGCCAAATCACGAAGTTCTGTGCAGTTGTCGCGCATTTTTTCCAAGTCCTCATCTGTGTAGGTTTCTTTGATGTTGGTTGCCGTTTTCACCTTATGGATGCGGCGAACAGGGCTTTTCAAAATATAGTCCTCATCCTCCAACCAAGAGAAAAAACTGGACAGAATTCTGCGGATATTATCTATCGTCACACGGCTGGACTGGTTCTTGCTCTGATAATCCGTCAGATAGGAACGCAAATCCTCCGTCTGTATATGGCGAATACCTTTATCTGTCGAAGCTACCATCATTTCAATGGTTGTGCGGTAATATTTCAGCGTTTTCTCTGAACAGCCTTCAATTCGTTTTGCCGAAACAAAAGCGTCTATCAGCTTTTGGTTATCGTTCATATCTTTCTTTTCTGTCTGTGCTGTAATTTCACAGCCAAACAGTGTGTTTTCAAGCACTTTTTGCAACTGCTGCATTTGTGCGTTGTCGAGGTGTGGCAGCATTTGCTGCACCACCTCTGAAATAATCTGTTGTTTCATAGGTCATTCTCCTTCAAATTTATTTTCCAGAGAACGACTCAACGGCAGTTCCATTGGCTTTAGCTCCTGCCGTTGGTAGGAGTATTTAGGTTAAACAAGAATTTAGAGCAGCAAGCAGAAGCTCTTTTTCACTCATTATTTGTTGAAAATGCTAATCCAACATGGAAAGATGGTATGCTTTCGGACCTTGGAACTGTTGTTGCAGGTGGAACCCCATCCAAAACAAAGCCAGAATATTACTCCGAGCAAGGCATAGCATGGATCACTCCAAAGGATTTATCTCTTAATAAGTCAAAATTTATCTCTCACGGTGAAATTGATATTTCAGAATTAGGATTTTACAAGAGCAGTGCAACCAAAATGCCAACCGGAACAGTTCTGTTTAGTTCCAGAGCACCTATTGGATACATTGCCATTGCTGCCAATGAAATAACAACTAATCAGGGATTCAAATCGGTAGTTCCAAATGAAAATGTTGGTACATCCTTTATGTATTATCTTCTGAAATTTTTATTGCCGACCATCGAGGGGATGGCTTCGGGTTCAACTTTTAAGGAAATATCAGGTGCAGGTATGAAATCTGTCCCTGTTGTAATTCCTGATAACGAAACTATCGAAAAGTTCAATGCCTTTTGCACTCCAATTTTCCAACAGCAGGAAGTGCTTGAAGCAGAAAACTCACGACTTTCTGATATCCGAGATGCATTGTTACCTATGTTGATGTCTGGCGAATTGGATGTCTCAGACATTAACCTTTAAGTCGCTAAATTCTTGTTTATCTTTTTATTTAACTCAATTTTATCGTCTATCATCCATAGAATACTGGCGATCTTATTCTGTGCATCCAGAGATGGGACTCTTATTGGAATCTCTCCCATAAATTTCGTATTAATAGATGGCATCGTTGCACCGGTAGCAATATTACGAACAAACTGTTTTGTTTTTTCCAATAAAAAGAAATAATACAAATATTCTGGATTCAATTTTTCACAAGGTCGTACTCTAAGGCATCGCCCCGAAAACATCCATCCTTCATATTCTGCACTAACATATGAGCAACGATCAACTGATCCTACGCGGCTGAAAACAATATCTCCTGTTTTCAGTACGTATTTTTTTAGCCTTTCTTTATCCTTGTCTGAAACACAAGGAAGATTTTGTTCTGTAAACTTTCTGCTTCCGAGATGTTCTACTGTAACGATAGGCGTTCCATGAACTACGTAATCCTCCTTGTGTAGTTGGCTACCGAATGGTCCTGTCTGAATTGCTGCAAGTTCAGATAATTTTATTGTATCAAATTTCATACCCAATCGCCCCCAGCTTCTTTCTGATTTCATCCTCCAGTTCATGGGATTTTGCGAACATCTCCGACAACTCAGAAGTCAGACGATTCATTTTATCCTCAAACGGTTCTCCGTCATCTTCCGGTTCTTCAATGCCGACGTATCGTCCAGGAGTCAGAATATAATCCTGCTTTGCAATGTCCACAAGTGTTGCCTCCCTGCAGAATCCCTGAACATCTTCCAATGTGCCATTCTGAAATGCTTCAAAGGTATCTGCAAGTTTCTGAATATCTTCATCTGTAAAATCACGATGTTTACGGTCAACCATATGTCCCATCTTGCGGGCATCAATGAACAGCGTTTTGCCGGGCTGTTTCTTACCTTTTGTAATGAACCACAGAGTAACAGGAATTGTCACGCTATAAAAAAGCTGGGTAGGCATTGCGATAATGCCTTCAATCAGATCATCCTCGATGATTTTCTTTCGGATTTCACCTTCGCCGCTGCTCTGCGTAGACAACGCACCATTCGCCAGTACCAGACCGATTTTCCCATTCGGAGCAAGGTGATGAATCATATGTTGAATCCATGCGTAGTTGGCATTACCTGCAGGCGGCAGACCGTATTTCCAACGCTTGTCTTCTTTCAGTTTTTCCTGTCCCCACGGATGATAATTGAATGGGGGATTAGCGAGAATAAAGTCTGCTTTCAGTGTCGGATGCAAGTCACTTGTAAATGTATCCGCATTGTATGGTCCCAGATCAGCATCAATACCTCGGATTGCCATATTCATTTTCGCCATCTTCCAAGTATCCGGGTTTGCTTCCTGCCCATACACTGAAATTGCTCCACGCTTATGACCATGTGCTTCAATGAACTTTTCACTCTGTACAAACATACCGCCGGAACCGCAGCAGCAATCGTACACTCGGCAGTTATCAAACGGACGCAGAATGGAAACCAGAGTTTTTACCACGCTGGACGGTGTATAAAATTCACCGCCGCCAACACCTTCTTTTTCTGCAAACTGTGCAATACAGTATTCATAAGTACGACCGAGCAAGTCTTCACTTGCAGTCGTATCGCTCATGTCGATGTTATTTGTAAAAATATCTACCACATCACCCAAGATTCGCTTATCTAAGTCTGGACTCGCATAATTCTTCGGCAGTACATTTTTCAGCTTTTTGTTTTCTGCTTCAATGGCTCTCATTGCATTATCAATGATTGTGCCGATTTCCGGTGTGTGTGCCTTGGATGCAATGTTGCTCCAGCGAGCTTCCTCCGGAACGAAAAATACATTGTCCATCTCGTAAGCATCACGGTCATCCTCGAAACCGTCACCTTCTGCTATAAGTTCCTGATACCGTTTATCAAACGCAGCAGAAATGTACCGCAGGAAAATCAATCCAATAATAACCTTTCTATATTCCGCCGCCGGGATATGCCCCCACAATACACAAGCTGCATCCCACAACTGTTTTTCAAAGCCAATGTTGGCATTTGTTTTACCCGCCATTTGTTTTCCTCCATCTATTGATTGATGATTGTTATTTTTATAAATCAGTCGTATTTTCTTCCAGTGCTGATAGTCGGAAGCGTTTCAAATTGGTCAGACTGTGTCTGACTAATTGGGGTATTTTCATGAGCAAGGTAGAATTTTCACATCTACATCAGATTTGTTGAGGAAAATCACTTTCCAAATAAGCCTGTTAAATATATAGAAAGATTTCTTTTCAGCTCTACATTCGTTTCCATCTGTTTATTTATCTTCTTTTCTGCATCTTCAGAAATACCCCATGAATATCCTACTTTTTAGCATCGGGAACTCCCTCTGTCGAACACAGTGTTTGAATTTTTCATGTTAAATTGCTCTCTAAGTAGGACACAAATAATCAAATTTATCATACGCTAAAGTGCAAATAAAATCAATCTGTGTAGCAAAAGATTTTTGCAGTTTACCGCAGAAAACTGAATATCCAAGACAACTTCTACTTTCTGCAGTGTTTCCACCATATCAATCTGCTCCTTATTCAGATATGACCAGATGGTTTTTCTCTTTTCAATACCGTTGACAAGCCTGAACTACTTTGCCGACATTCCAATCTCAATGCGTTTTAGCATATCGCACTCATTGCTTTAAGTCCGGATGTAGGCTCAGTGATTTTTGCAATATTCTGCAAAGTAACTCTGACTTTAAGAGCCAATATTTAATCTTTTTTTAATTCGCATTCTATATAGTAGTCCCAAAAATATCTTAGCAAACCTATCTCAAAGTATTGACAGATTGGTTCGTTCCAAGTAAAATATGTGTAACAGAACCCGCCACGCTTAGTCTTGTTTCGGCAAGAATGCGCAACCCGGCGGGACTTTTTATATCCAGAGGTGAGCCATGTATGCATATCCTAAGAATTTTTTATCCATTACACAATTAATTCAGAAACTCAAAGACACTGGAATGACTATCGATTCGAATGACACCGCTGAAATAGCGTTAACAACAATTGGATATTACCGTTTAAAAGGTTATAGTTTTCATCTTATTGATCCTTCCACCAAAAAGTACATAGAAGGAACATCCTTATCAAATATTTTAAGACTGTACCGCTTTGATTCAGAGCTGTCAGACCTGCTGTTTAGCTATTTATCACAAATTGAAGTTGCATTAAAGTCACAACTTGTCAATGCATTCCAGATTACTCACGATGCACTTGTTTTAAATGATCCTTCCGTATTTAAAGATAAAAAAACATTCTGGAAGAATCAGAGCACCATTGCATCTGAAATCAGCCGTTCCAATGATGTTTTTATAGAACATAACTTTGATAATCACGATGGAGCCATTCCTATATGGGCTGCTGTCGAGGTTATGTCTTTCGGCACTATATCAAAAACTATTAAAAATATGAAAACCGGCAGCAACACTGCTTTTTCTGAGCTGATTAAAAATTATAAGTTTAAAAACAGCAATGGACGTGATATCAATCCATCAAAAGATATGTTTACATCCTGGATTCAGGCTGTTTCCATCATGAGAAATATTTGTGCTCACAACAGCCGTATTTATAATCGTAGCATCAGTACAAGACCACAGCTTATTTATTCAGATGTCATCCATCCGCATCCTCGGTACAATGGGCTATATCAGATTATGCTTTCAATGAAATATCTTCGTCCAACCGAAGATTCGTGGACGGCTTTTATAACTGATTTCAAACAGCTTCTGAATAACTATTCTGATGTATGTGATATTCGCAGACTTAATTTCCCATCCGATTGGGAAAGCCACTTTTAATGCAATTCATAGTTTTCAGATATCCGCATATACTATAAATGATAGAACCAATCCAGCCTCTCTTCGATGCTCAAATCGATTGGACATTCAGGAGAGACATTTCGTCTCTCCATTTTTATTTAGTCCTTTTTATAAAATTTGTACTTCTCAGTTTCATTTTTTCTTATATCTTCTTCCCATAGCAGATTATGTAGCTATCGGCATACTTAACCAACGATAGACAACTAGTTACTGTTCACTCCGTTCACAGTAACACGCTTCGCGATGCACAGAAATCATGCTTTGCATGATTTCGCGCCGCAACTCTCGGGTTTTCTGTGAACTTTGTTCACAAAAAACACCTCGCGGAATGTTACCAGTGAACAGTAACAACAACTATTCTTCGTTTTTTACAGCTTAATTTTTCATTTGCCCTTTCTTTCCGTTTATGGTAAATTTTCTCTAGACCATACAAATTGTTGAAATTTTTTGACATACGTTAGGAGGTATATTGATATGAATAAGGAAAACCAAGCCAAAATCATAGAGTTGGTAAAACAAGCCAAGCCCTTGATTCTCCAAGAAATGACCCACGAAAAGGTTACCGAAAAAGGGGCTGCCGATTACGTTACCAACGTAGATGTTGCCGTACAAAATTACCTGAAGGAAGCCCTTGAAAAAGAATTTCCTGAAATCCGGTTGATTGCCGAAGAGAAAGAGAACCTTGGACTGAATTCCCGGAAATCTTACTGGATTCTGGATCCCATTGACGGAACCACCAATTTAATCCGGGATTATCATTTAAGCGCAGTTTCTCTGGGGCTTTATGAAAATGGGGAAATCACTTTCGGAGTGGTCTATAATCCCTTTACAGAGGAACTCTTCTACGGTGCCAAAGGAGAAGGTGCCTATCTGAACGGAACTCCTATCCATGTGTCCAACCAGCCGGAATTCAAAGATGCTGTAGTGTCTTTCGGCTCCTCTCCTTATGAAAAAAACAGGGCAAAGGAACTGTTCCCGGTATTTTACAATATTTTTATGAACTGTGCAGATTTCAGGCGCACCGGCTCTGCTGCCCTTGACCTTTGCTATGTAGCCTGCGGCAGACAGCACGCTTATCTGGAACAAAATCTGAAGCCCTGGGATTACAGCGGGGCTACCGTTATTTTAAGAGAAGCTGGCGGTGTCATCACGGACTGGGAAAATAAAGAGCCACCTTATCTTGAGAATTCGGATATACTGGCCTGTGTACCCCAATTCCGGGAAATTTTACAACACCTTATAAAAAAATAGGTCTGACCCAAGACCTGGCATTTCAAATGCTTTGCAAATGCAAAAAAATAACCTACAGATATCAAAAGACACCAATGCAGATTTTTCCATTTTTCATAAAATCTCATAGATAAATCCAGCGCACATTTGAAAGTGTCTCCAACTGATTTTATGATGCATCTGCATTGATGTCTTTTTTTCCTCAATTTTATTCCGCCGTATACTCCCGTACTCTCAGCGGAATTCCAAGCTTCTCTGCCACTTTACGGCTTTTCTCAACGTTTTCTTCCCCGATACAGTCTACAACCGTGAATTTCACATTTTCTGTATATTTTTTGCAATCCTGCGCAAATTTCAGCATGGCATCAAAGGCTTTCTCGCCGTAAGCCGGGCGTACCACTTCGTTGTAGGACTTGGCATCTGGCATATTTAAACTGATAGAAACAACATCGACCGCCTGACAGACCTCTTTCGCTATGGAACGCTTGTTAATCAAATCCCCCAGACCATTGGTATTCAGGCGAAGCTTGATTCCTGGACAGGGCTTCCCATCGCGGTCCAAATGTGCCGGATATTTGCTTCTCATATACTCACTGACAACGATCAGCTTATCCAGTGCCATAGTCGGCTCTCCATATCCACAGAAAACAGCTTCTTTGTATCCTGAAAAATCAAAAGCATCAATTGCTTTATAAATCTCCTCCATTGTTGGTTCCTTGTCAAACCATAAAGTTTTTGCCTCACCTACCGAATCTCCATTGTTGCGGATGCAAAAGGTACAGTTGCAAGGGCATTTATTTGTCAGATTAAAATACACCTCATCATTATAACAATATACGATATCTGCCATTATTACACTCTCCTTCTCATCTATATTGCGGTTCGCAGACATTACTTTGCGGCACTATAACTTTCTTTTCCGAAATCATTCGCTATCTCAAAGCACCTTGCGTAACATTGCCAGTGGATATTATCCTTTTACAGCAATTGTTATTCTCTTATCAACTTTTACATAATTCCCCAAGATACGCCTCGAAGCAGACTCCGTCATTCCGGTCTGTTCCTTCCTGTACCGTCTGGGCAATTGCCTTGGACAGAAAATTCACCGCCAGTTCTACGCAGTGCATCATGGACATCTCTTTCACCAGACCGGCACTAAGCACCGAGGCAAACAGGTCTCCTGTTCCAGAATAACTGCCTCCTATTTTGGGGGCAAAGCACCAGGACAAATGACCATTTTCCACCACAAGGTTTCCCATCTGCGGCAGACTTGTTTCCTTTGAATTTGGTTTTCCTGCCAGATTTTCTGTCTGCTCAGAAGTTCTACTTAACTTCTGAGTTGAAATTACAGATACCTCTTGAAGAATTGACAAAACATTCCTCTTGGATTCCACGCCTGTAATCACAGCTGCCTGTAAGCCATATTCTTTTTTCAGCTGCTCCCCAATCTTTCCGATCTGTTCCAGCCTTTTCCTTCCATCCAGTTCCAAAAGGCTGGCATATCTTTTTTCCATCCCTTCTTTCCCATATAAAAGAAGCAGCGCTTCCGTAAGATTGGGCGTAATCACATGGGCGTTTCCCACCAGCTGAAGCATCTTTTCCCGCAGACCTTCTGTATAAATTCCATAAGCACTGCCATTATCTCCCATAACCGTATCCACCAGTACCATGGTCTTCTCTTTCCGGAACCTTCTGAGAAAATCCAGGATCTTATCAGCCTGCTCCTCGTCAGCCAGAAATCCTGTATAGATTCCATCCGGGGAAAATCCCCGTTTCTCCCATTCATCCATGATCTGTTCCATGTGCTCTGTATAATTGTCACAGTAATAGGAAGGATAACCAGTCTGGTTGCTGAGTACTGCTGTTGGCAGCGGTACCGCCTGCACGCCCATCACCGAGATCACCGGAATTGCCGCTGTCAGGGAACATTTTCCAAGCCCTGACAGATCCTGAATTACCGCTATTTTTTTCAAATATATCACTCCTGATTTTTATTGTAAATTTTTCGTTTATATTATAAAATATCACCTAAGTGTATGTACAGAAATATCCAAATTCAACTTTTTTAGAGGGGACAGTTTTATGTTAAACATTGAAAAGAATCAAAACCGCACTACGCATCTTTATATGGAAGTTTACGAATACTACCGGAAACTGATCCTGGATGGGAAAATGACACCCGGAAGCAAAATGCCTTCTCTTCGCAAGTGTTCCCAGGAGCTGAAGCTTTCCCGCACTACTATTGAAACTGCCTATCTTCAGCTTGCCGCAGACGGCTACATTATGGCAAAAGCCCAAAGCGGCTATTATGTCACAGAGATTGCCTCCCACCAGCATAAAAACAACCAGCCGGGTACTCATAAAGAAACTCATTACCGCTATGACCTGGCATCTTCAGGTGTGGATAAAGAAAGCTTTCGTTTTGACCTGTGGAGCCGTTACATGAAAAGCGCCCTCCGGCAGAATGAACGCATGCTGACCTACGGCGAACCCCAGGGGGAAGCGGATTTCCGGGAAACTTTGTCAGATTACATCCGTGAGAGGCGGAACATTCTTTGTTCACCGGATGATATTGTAGTAGGCGCCAGTTTCCAAAGCCTGCTGCAGATTCTCTGTCCTCTTATCCATGAAGTATATCCGGAATTTCACTGGGTATCCTTTCCAACCCCTTCTTTCGTTCACGGAAGCACAGTTTTCGGGGACTATGGATATGAGATCTGTTACCGTAACAAAGACTGTGATGTGGTCTATGTTTCTCCTGCACACATGACAAAGTGGGGCGAAATCATGCCGGTAAAGCGCCGTCTGGAGCTTTTGAAATATGCAAATGAACGCCATCATCTGGTAATCGAAGATGATTTCGAAAACGAATTTGTCTATTTCCAGAAGCCTACCCCTTCCCTTTTCGGACTTTCCGGAGGACAGGGCGTAGTTTACATTGGTTCATTTTCCAGATTGCTGCTGCCTTCTATCCGTATCAGCTTTATGATCCTGCCTCCTGAGCTTCTCAATGCTTATAAAAAGAAAGCCGGATTTTATAACCAGACTGCTTCCAAGGCAGAACAGATTGCCCTGTGTCAATTTATCCGGGACGGTCATCTTGCTGCACAGACCAGAAGGCTGAAACGACTTTATTCCTCCAAATTAAAGCAGCTTCGCAGCTCAGTCCGTCAGGTATTTGGCACTGGCTGTCAGATTCAGGTGGGCGCAGCCGGTACCAGTCTGGCTCTTACTTTGCCTTATGAAAAAAGCGGGGATGAATTAAAAAAACAGGCCTCTGAAAAAAGCCTGCATTTACAAATTTTAAAAGAAAGTGAGAAAGATGTGACGGTACTTATGTCCTGCTCTTCCATGCCAGTACAGGATTTCGTCCCGGCCTGCGAACTGCTGAAGTCTGTAGTTTTGGACTAAACGGATATGTCGCCTATTCGGCGACGTCACCATATATGAAAGTCAGCTGTTCCGCGCCTATGGCGCTCCCACAGCTGCCGTCCGGGACTTTTATAGTAAAAGCAGCGTATACTTTGCCATTTACCACAGACAGAGTATACGCCGTTTTTTTATCCCCGATTGTTGTCAATCATATACAGCAAGGCATTACAGATGCACGCTGCGATATTTGATCCACCCTTACGCCCGCGGGCTACAATGTACGGTACCTCTGTATGCATGATCAGTTCCTTGGACTGCACCACATTCACAAACCCCACAGGCACACCGATGATCAACTCCGGATCCAGCTTTTTATCCTCGATCAGCTCATAAAGGCGAACCAGTGCTGTAGGTGCATTTCCAATGGCAAAGATCAGCTTTTTATCCAACCCGGCCGCCTTGTCCATGCTGGCTGTGGCACGGGTGGAACCATTTTCTTTCGCAATCTTCGCCACATCCTCATCTGACATAAAACAGTAAACCTCACCGCCATACCTTGCAAGGGCGCGTTTATTGATTCCTGCTTTTGCCATCTGGGTGTCGGTTACAATACAGGCGCCATCTTTAATTGCCTGAATCGCTTTTTCCACTGCGTTTTCGGAAAAGCAAAGATTTTTCGCGTAATCAAAATCAGCGCTTGTATGAATACATCTCTTTACCACCAGCTCTGTTCCCGGGATCAGAGGGGTATCACCAAGCTCCTCTGTGATGATCTCAAAGCTTCTTTTCTCTATGTCCATTGGTTTTACATTTTCCAGTTCTACCTTCATATTTGTACCCCCTCTTCCAGGATTTCATATATCTTCTTCATATCCAGATGTTTCCGGAGCTCTGCTGCCAGGATATCATACTGGGTTTCCTTAAACGCCTGGAAATCCATACCAGTCATTCCAGATACATCCAGACCTTTCTTTTCTCCAATGATCTGTACGATTGCCTCAGCTACTGCCTCTTTATCAAAAACACCATGTACATAGGTTCCACATACATTGTCAAGATAAGCACCATCCGACTTTCTCTCTCCGGTTACGCTATCCTGAATATTTGTAGATGGCTTTGCATCTCCTTTCAGGGCAGTCTCACCCATATGGATCTCATATCCTTCCAGAGCAGTATCACTAAGCTTTGCAAACGCACCAGTCAGCTGGCCGAAAGAGCCTTCCACTCTGGTTCTGGTCTTTTTCTCAGCAAAAACGGTATCCATTGGAAGAAGGCCCATGCCTTTGATCGTTCCGCCAGCTTCCACTCCATGAGGATCGCTTAAAGTCTCTCCCATCATCTGATAGCCACCGCAGATTCCAAAAATCAGCTTTCCTTTCGCAGCCTCCTTCAGGATCAACGCTTCCAGGCCATTTTCCCTCATCCACAGAAGATCTTCCATTGTATTTTTGGTTCCCGGCAGAATGATCATATCCGGATTACCAAGCTTTGATGGATTTTTTACATAGCGAAGGGAAACCCCCTGGATACTCTCCAGCGGATTAAAATCTGTGAAATTAGAAATTCTGGGCACTCGGATCACCGCAATGTCAATCAGGTCTACTGTCCGATTTGTCTCAAAACGTTCCGTCAGGCTGTCCTCATCCTCCACCTGAATATTCAGATAAGGAGCTACGCCTACAACCGGAATGCCGCTTCTTTCCTCCAGCATTTCCACTCCGGGATCCAGAATGGTTTTGTCTCCACGGAATTTATTGATGATCAGACCTTTTACCATCTCCTTCTCGTCTTCTTCCAGAAGCATAACAGTTCCGATCAGCTGGGCAAAAACACCGCCACGGTCAATATCCCCTACCAAAAGCACCGGAGCCTTCGCCATTTTCGCCATACCCATATTTACGATATCATCACTTTTCAGATTGATTTCTGCCGGACTTCCTGCTCCTTCTATAACAATAATATCATTTTCTGCTGCAAGAGCATTGTAAGCCTTCATAATATCCGGCACCAGTTTTTTCTTATATTTGAAATAATCCCTGGCGCTCATGTTTCCCAGAACCTCACCGTTTACGATCACCTGGGAGCCTACATCGTTTGTAGGCTTTAAAAGAACAGGATTCATCAGAACAGAAGGAGCAATTCCAGCTGCTTCTGCCTGCATCACCTGGGCACGTCCCATTTCCAGACCTTCTTTTGTGATAAAAGAATTCAACGCCATATTCTGGGACTTGAAAGGTGCCACACGGTACCCGTCCTGTTTAAAAATTCTGCAAAGGCCTGCTGCCAGAAGGCTTTTTCCGGCATTGGACATTGTCCCCTGCACCATGATTGCTTTTGCCAAAATGTGTTCCTCCTTTTATAAAATCACATTTTCAACTTTGGTTCTATCTATTTCTTTCAATGCCCTGACAAGCTGCTGATTTTCTTCATGTTTCTTCACCGCCACCCTGTAATATCCTTTGGAAAGCCCGGTATAATTACTGCAATCGCGTATCAGGATCTTCTTCTGCTCCAGCTTCTCATATAAATCCGCCGGACCTGTAAAAAACACGTAATTCGCCTGAGAAGGATAAACTGGATAGCCAAGCGCCGCCAGTTCTTCTTTCAGATATGCCAGTTCCTGAAAGGTCACCTGTCTTCCCTTTTCTACATATTCTCTTTCCTGCAAAGCAGCCAGACCAGCCGCCTGTGCCATGGAAGAGACATTCCAGGGCTGACATACACCTTCTATTTTTTCCAGAAGTCCTTTATTTCCGCAAAGACCATAGCCGAGTCTCACACCTGCCATAGCATAGCGTTTTGTAAAAGCTTTCAGAAGAAACAGATTGTCATAGGTTTCCAGATATTCTTTTAGCGTATATTTTTCTGGTGATGGAACGAAATCCAAGAAGCATTCGTCCACCGCCATAAGAATATTAAGCTCCTGACAACGCTTCAAAATTTTTTCCAGCAATGGTTTTTCCACCAGAAGCCCGGTTGGATTATTGGGATTGCACAGAAAAATAATGTCAATCTCTTCTGTCAATGCCTGTAAGAAGTTTTCCTCCAGCACAAACCCCTTTTTCCCATCCAGGGGAAAAAATTCCACCTGGCAATCCACACTATATAATGCCTGCTGGTATTCTGCAAAAGTCGGAGCCGGCACCAGAGCCCGTCTTGGATTCACCGCCCGGCAAAGAGAAAAGATCACCTCTGCAGCGCCGTTTCCGCAGATCACCTGATCCGGCTTCGTATTCTCATATTCTGCAATGGCTTTTTTTAAGGGAGTGCAGCCTACCTGGGGGTAGTCGTTTATATGCTCCAGACTTTTAATGATTGCTTTTTTGATTCCCTCTGGGGTACCAAGAGGATTGCAGTTTGCTGAAAAGTCAATGCACCCCTGATGATGATACACATCACCGCCATGTATGTGTTTTTCCATTGTTGTCTCCATTCAAGTAATTACATGATCTAAAGCGTGTTTGAAAAAGGCTTTCTGTAAGATGTGCGTCACAATTTTAAAACATACTTTAATCTTTTATTTGTTGCTGTTTTTTCAGCAAAATCCGCTATAACACAGTTTTCAGAAGAACACTCAGACCGAAGAATAAAATTGCTCCCACAATACTGGTTGCATAAAGCAGTTTATTCGCTCTTGGAATATCCTCGATTTCAACCGGGCGGATCGGATCCCCGATCGTCGGTTTTTCATATAGCTTACCAAAATAATAAGCATTTCCTGCCAGCTGTACATCCAGGGCTCCTGCCATAGCCGCTTCTGTCTGGGCAGAATTGGGGCTTGCATGATTGCGGCGGTCTCTTCTGTATATTTTTACTGCATTTTTGGTATCCATTCTAACAAATACTGTGGACAATGCCATCAGCCAGCCGGAAATTCTGGCTGGAATATAATTCGCCACATCGTCTAGTCTGGCTGCACATCTTCCAAAATACAGATATTTATCGTTTTTATATCCAAGCATAGAATCCATAGTGTTGATGCCCTTGTACAAAAACATCAGGGGAATTCCACCGATTGCCATATAAAACATAGGGGCAATAATTCCGTCAGAGGAATTTTCCGCAACCGTTTCCACAGCTGCCTTCGTCACTCCGATTTCTGAAAGTGCCTGTGTATCACGTCCCACAATCATGGAAACGGCATAACGCGCTTCCTCAATGGTTCCGTTTTTCAGGCGGTCATATACTTTCATACTTTCCACTTTCAATGATTTTGTTGCAAGCAGCTGTCCGCACCAGAAAGTCTCCAGTGCAAAGCCCAGCCAGAAATTCCATTTATAAAACAGATGGATTACAACGTAAGGAATAAAAAAGGTAATAAAACAGACAAGGACAACTTCCAGAATACCTCCTGCCCGCTCACTCTTATCTGTTTTCGGAAACACCTTTCGTATTCCTTTTTCCAGTATGCTGATCAGATTTCCTATAAGACATACCGGATGATATAACCATCTTGGATCTCCCATAAGCAGGTCAAGAATAAAACCTGCCGGAAGAGTTAATAATCGTATCATTTTTGTAACTCCTTATACTCCAGACACTTTTTTAAAAATGCCTGCGGAATTTTCGGATTTGCGTAATAATATAAATGAGGAAAGCCCGCTAACAAATGATCGGTGCCGTGCATGCAGTCCCACCCGCGTTTGCTTTCCGGTTTGGAAGCATGAAATGCAGTTCCACAATTATCCGAATCAAAATAATGAAATTCATGGGCCGGACTTACTCCAAGATCTGACTCCCCAAGAATTGCAGTTTCCTGTTTTCCATGGGAAATCCCCTGATTCTGCTTCAAAGTAATATAGCCAAACCGGGTCAGTCTGGGTGTGCGCCATACCTTACCCGGAATAACGCCTGCCATTTCATAGAATTTCCCATCCATTCCCTCCATGCTTTCGTGGAGATACATGAACCCACCGCATTCTGCAAGACAGGGCATTCCATCCTTTATGGCTGCCGCAATTTCCTGCCGCATAGAAAGATTCTTCTCCAATGCTTTTCCATTTAATTCCGGATATCCACCATAGAGAAGAAGTCCGTCCAGATTTTCTGGTAAATGTCCGTCATGTACAGGCGAAAAGGCCACCAGCTCGGCACCCATTGAACGAAGAAGATCCAGATTGTCTTCATAAAAGAAGCAGAATGCCTCATCTTTCGCAAGACCGATCCGAAGCTTCCCTGGGCTTTTCCAGGTATACACCTGACTCATTTCAGTCAATGCATCCACTTCTCTTTTCACCTTTTCAGCTATTGCACTGGTTCCAGCTGGCTGACATAGGGATCTCTCATCTGTCTTTTCCAGCAACGGATATTCCAACACTGGTGCCTCATTGGCCAGTTTCAATATCTCTTCAATTTCCAGACTGTTCTCCAGCACTTCTGCCAGCTTCAAAAGCCTTCCCTTTAATTCCGGAATTTCTTCCGGAAGAACCAAGCCCAGATGTCTGCTTTCTATCACACAGTCCTCTACCTTTGGCACATAGCCCAGCACTTTAATACCAAGCTCTTCTTCTATCAGCTTTTTCATTCGGGGATAAAGCATGGGCGACATCTGGTTAAAAATCACGCCCTTTATATGGCTGTCCCTTTTATACTCCATAAATCCTTTTATGTAAGCAGCAAGTGAAACACTCATTCCTTTGCTGTTCACGATCAGAATTACAGGTGTGTCCGTTACCCTGGCCAGATCATAGGCACTTGCTCTGGTGGTAATTCCTGCCACTCCATCGTAAAATCCCATGACCCCTTCCATCACTGCTATTTCACAATCAGCACTGTTTTTTGCAAGAAGGTATCTGGTAATCTCCTCTCCTGTAAAAAAAGTGTCCAGATTTCGGGATTTTGTACCAATTACCTGGGTATGGAACATGGGATCAATATAATCCGGTCCGCATTTAAAGGAGACTGTCTTTATTCCTCTGTTTACCAGTACCTGCAGCAGACCACAGGTGAGAAGTGTTTTTCCGCTTCCGCTGGCTCCTGCTGCAAGCAAGATCCTGGGTATTCTTTTTTTCATGATAGTCCTCCTCTTCTTTCCGCGCCAACAGCCTTTTTCTGCACTCTTAAGAAAACCACACCTGTCATATCTGCGCCCGGGGGCTCTGGCAGGTAATGATATAAATAGGATTTTCTCCCATCATTAGATGGTATCTTCCAATCTCTTTTGATCTGGAGGCTGTAAGCTGCACTGCTTCCTGATCTGCGAAATCGTATTCTTTCAATATCTCCAGTGCCTCACTGATAGTCTCCAACGTAATGCAGTTGATCACGATCCGCACATCCTGGTTCTTTTCTAAAAGCAGGGCAACGATTTCTTTCAGATTTCCTGATGAACCGCCGATAAACGCATGAGTTGGAACCGGCAGTTCTTTTAGTGCTTCCGGTGCCTCGCCCTTTATAATTTCCAGATTATCCGCTGCAAACCGCTGTTTGTTTTTGTAAAGAAGAGCCACCGCGTCATCCTTTTTCTCAACAGCGAAAACCTGTCCCTGATCTGCGCGAAGAGCCATTTCCACAGAAACAGAACCTGTTCCGGCACCTACATCATAACAGATGGAATCTTCCTGAAGACGAAGCTTGGAAAGGGAAACACATCTCACCTCTTCTTTTGTCATAGGTGCTTTTCCACGGATAAATTTCTCATCTGGAATTCCATGAGTGGAAAATGCCGGTCTGGCTTTTTCATTGTAAGCACAGACAACGCTCAATGCCTGACCCTCATAGGAAGTCAGTTCACTGGCGTTCGCCTGGAATATTTTTTCATCTGGATAGGAAAGATTTTCTCCAACATAGAGAACCACATCTCCCATCTCATATTCCACCAGCTTCTGTGCAAGTTCCGCAACTGCACTTCCTGTTCCCAGAATGGAAAAAACCTTCTGATTCTGCTTGATCATGGAAACCAAATTGCAATTTTTGCCGTGGGCGCTGGTAATCTTCGCATCATCCCAGGATAAACCGATCTGGGACATAAAATAAACCACAGAAGAAATTCCGCAGATAATCTCAATGGAGACACAGCCATTCTCTTTTTCACTGTGCTCCTGTCCTTCAAAACCATCTGCTAAAACACCCTCTGGTTTCCTTCCATTCAACACATCCAGCAGCTTCTTCGCTCCGCTGTAGAATCCCACATCCCCGGACAAAGCTATCACAATATTCTCATATTCCGGATGGCTCTTAATATAAGCTCCAATCACATCGCTGCGGTATTCATACACCACCGGCTGTCCCGGCTCCCGGATGGAATCTGCCATACGCCTGGCCCCAATGATCAGATCAGCTCTTTGAACTGCCCTTTTTCCCTGAATTGTAAGGGTTTTCTCACTTCCCATCCCAATTCCCAGGAGTGTAACGTGAGGTTTCAAGGTGAGTCCAAAATATTCCGTTAGCATATGTTTACATTCTGCCACAGAAAGGCCCTCTTCCTGCAACGGTCTTCCAATTATAACAGGAATCACATCGCACATAAGTGCAGCATCAATTTTCTCCTGAAAACCACCTGCTTTTCCTGTATCCTTTGTCACAAGATATCTGCAGTCATACTGTCGAAGCATGGCTGCGTTTAATTCCATGGAAAAGGGTCCCTGCATACCGATCAGATGCTTGCCCTCAAAGCCGTAACCTTTGCAGGTTTCCATCACAGATGGCAAAGACAGAACACGGGCATAAATGCGTTCTCCTGCATCAGATAAAGCTGTAAATTTTCCAAGCTCCTTGCTGCCTGTGGTAAGCAGGATATTTCCTTTTGTACCTTCCAGAAATTCCACTGCTGCCTCTGTATTCTCCACATAAACAGCCTTATCCTGATAAGCACCGGCCTCTCTTAATACTCGCTGGTAAGAAAAACCTGTATTTTGGCAGGCAGCACGAATATTCTCCGTTACCTCGGCAGCATACGGATGGGTAGCATCCAGCACCAGTCCGGGGCTGAGTTCTTTCAGAAGATTTTCCATCTCCGCCCCATTCAGGCGGCCAGCGTGGATTTTCAGATATTCGCCCTCTTTTAATGATTTGCTGCCGTAATCGGTAGCGACACAGGCAAACACACTTACTTTATTTTTTGCCAGAAAGCTGCAGATTTCACAGCCTTCTGTGGTGCCTGCAAAAACAACAACATCAGACATTTTTATATCCTCTTGGTGTTACCATTTTTCCATCAATATTTCTGGTCTGTGAATTTCCGATAAATACAGTGGTAAACATATCTACCTGTGTTTCTTTCAATTCAGCCAGAGTCATAACCCTGGCAGTTTCACCCTCGCGGTTAATGTTCTGCACGGTACCGCATACTGTTTCCGGAGATTTGTGTTGAAGCATAAGTTCGCAGGCTTTTTTCAGATAATCGTGTCTCTTGTGACTGGACGGATTGTAAAGAACAATCACAAAATCAGCTTCCGAAGCCAGAAGAAGACGCTTCTCGATCTTTTCCCATGGTGTGAGCAGATCACTGAGACTGATCAGACAGAAATCGTGGATCAATGGAGCACCAAGCACTGCTGCTCCTCCGGTTGCTGCTGTAACACCTGCAACTACTTCCAGCTCCACCTCCGGATAGTTTGCGCCGATTTCATACATAAGACCAGCCATTCCGTAAACTCCCGCATCACCACTGCAGATCATAGAAACTGTCTGGTCTTTCATAGCCTCATCAAAAGCCATTACACAGCGGTCTACCTCCTTTCTCATAGGTGTGGTGAGAAAAGATTTTCCCGGAAAATGGTCTTTTACAAGATCAATATAAACAGTGTATCCAACGATCACATCACTTTTTTCAAGAGCTGTAGCTGCAGCTCCTGTCATTCCTTCATAAGAACCTGGTCCGATTCCTACCACATAGATTTTCTTTTCTTTACTCAAAACGTATCCTCCAATCTCCAAGGACAAGAGCCGTTGTCACGCCCTCTGCGCCCCGTTTTCTCTGTATAAAATGAATGCCAGTATGATTCTCTGCGGCTTTCACCGCGCTTCGTTCACACACATTATCCACACCTACTGTCTTACTCACAAAAGAGGATGAGGTGAATTCACCCTGCACAGACAGAAGTTCCTCACTGGAAAATGTTTTGAAAGGAACTCCCAGCTTTTCTGAAAGAGCCAGAAGCCCGGGTTCTTCTTTTTTTACATCAATGCTTGCAAGAGCTGCAACTGCCTCCGGATAAATGTCATTTTCTTTCAGGCAGCTGAATGCTGCTTTTTCCACGGCTTCTGATTCTTTATTTTTCCGGCAGCCCATTCCAAGCGCAGCAGCTGGTGGAACTACATGCGTCGTTGAGGCAAAGGGATGACAGCTTTTATGTACGGTCACGGCAATCCCCACCTCTGGAAGTGGTGTGCCGTCCACAGTCTCATACTGTATTTCAGAAAGTGATATGCCAGTTTTTTGGCACCAGATCAGTCCCTTTGGCAGTTCTCCCTCCCAGGGAAATTCGCTGTAGAATCCCACCTTCTCACCTGCCAGCAGCGCGGCAGAAACCTCTTTCGCCTCTTTCATTCGAAAAATGTGACAGTTATTTTTCTTTGCAAACACATCCACAGCAAATTTTCCCTCAAGGTCTGTGGCAGTTGTGACTACAGGGATTGCCTGTAAAATGTCTGCAGCCAGACAGGCAAGTTCATTTGCCCCGCCAAGATGTCCAGACAGCAGGGATATCACAAATTTTCCCAATTCATCTACTACCAGCACAGCCGGGTCTTTCTTTTTGCTCTGTATAAAGGGGGCGATGCTGCGTACTGCGATTCCGGCTGCTCCAATGAAAATGATACTGTCTGCAGTTTCGAACTGTTCTCCCGTCCATTTCCCGCAGCTTCCCTTTATAGAATCTGGAATGTATTTGCTCTTTGTGAAAAGAGAAACTATATTTCCTTCTTTTTCCAGTCCTTTTTTTAATTTCTCTCCTGTCTGCTGCCCTGTCAGGGTGTAGCATATCATGGAAATTTTCATCCGTTTTCCTTTCATCTGGAACAGGCTCTAACCTAAGCTGCCATATCAAATAACCTTATTCTTATTTCGTTGCTTCACGGAATTCTGTTGTAAATCCTGGATCGTATAACTTGGAACGGTCATAATGAGCGGCATTTACGCAGTCTCCAATGATCATAAGTGCAGTCTTTGTAATATGATTCTCCTTAGCAGTCTGCGCCAGAGTTCCTACTGTGCACACAAATTTCTTTTCATCCTCCCAGGTTGCCTTATACACAATCGCAGCAGGAGTATCTGCTGTATAACCACCTTCAATCAGTCTTCTGCTCAGTTCTTCCAGCATTCCTGTACTGAGAAAAACAACCATAGTTGCCTGATGAGCGGCAAAGGACTGAATGCTTTCCTTTGGCGGAACCGGAGTTCTGCCTTCCATACGGGTGATGATCACGCTCTGGGAAATATCCGGCAGCGTATATTCCAGATTTAAAGCACTTGCCGCACCGCAGAATGCGCTGACACCAGGACAGTAATCATAAGCAATTCCCTTCTCATCCAGCACATCCATCTGCTCACGGATGGCACCATAAATACAGGGATCACCTGTGTGAAGTCTTACTGTTGTCTTGCCTGCCGCTTCTGCCTTTTCCATAACAGAAAGCACCTCTTCCAGTGTCATCTTTGCGCTGTTATAAATGGTACAAATATCCTTTGTGTACTCTAAAAGTTTGGGATTTACCAGAGATCCTGCATAAATAACTACGTCTGCTTCTTCCAGATATTTCTTTCCTCTTACGGTGATCAGATCCGGTGCTCCGGAACCTGCTCCTACGAAATGAATCATGGCTTTCTCTCCTTTTTCACTATAATTTTTATTGTGCGGCAAAGTTTTATAATTCTTACTTTAATAAATTTTCACTTTGCCTACATTGTTTTTTTATTTACATTATCTTATTTTTCCTTCACAATGATCAACGAATAATAACCTGCATCATCTGGAATTTCTTCCACACTTCTATAAATTTTCTCATCTGGCATTCCGCAATTTTCAATCATCTCGGCCTTATTACCAGATGCTTTGATCTGTGCTTTTACTTCCTGCATTTTTTTGCCGGTTTTCATCAAAACTTTCGTTCCGGGAAGCTTCAATGCTTCTTCTATCTGATAGGAGGCAGGGATTACATGAAGCTGCTGGGATTTTTCCACCAGTCCTTCATTAAATCTGGCACTGACTGCACAAAAGGATGTAATGCCGCTGACGATTTCTGTGGCATATCCCAGCTGTTCCACACGTTTGTGTACATAAATATATGTAGAATATACGGTCGGGTCTCCCAGGGTGAGAAATACTACATTTTTTCCTTTCTCAAGCCATTTTGCAATTATTTTTGCTCCTTCATCATGAACACGTTTCAGTTCTTCTCTGTCTTTGATCATGGGCATTGGCAGGGAAATCATCTGTTTGCTGTCAATTTCCGGATACGCTCCTTTCATGATCCTATATGCCACAGATTCTATTGGTTTTTCCCCTGGGAAAGCCAGTATATCTGCTTCCTTTGTAAGTCTTAAGGCCTTTAAAGTGATCAGCTCCGGATCCCCTGGGCCAACTCCTACGCCATATAATTTTCCTGTCATAGATCTCTCTTTCTGAAATAGTTTTTAAGCATAACTACTCTGTTTTTATTTTTTGCTCTCATAAACTGAACATATCTTTATTCGTAAAAATGCCCTGCAACATACTGTCCATGCCTGCAATCTGCACACTCTATCATCCCGCTTACATTTGAAGTTTAAGCATTTCATCCTGCTTTTGAATTTCCTGAATCAGTTCACCGGCATCTCTTGTTTTTCCCAGATATCCATATACATTGTTAAAAACAACCGCACCAAGCTTAATTTGTTCATAGGAACGGTGATCCAGATAAAACTGGATTCTTTCCATAATTTCTTTCATTGCAGGCTCTAAAAGGCCTTTTTCGTGCAAAATATCAAGAGCCTCATCTGTGGTATTACAATTCAGGATATCTCTGGCAGTATCTCCATCCGCTCCCACACGAAGAGCATTGGATGCAAGCACTTCCATTCGAGCATCTGCACTGTGGGAATGGGTGTTCATAATTCCTGCTGCTACCTTTACAAACTTGCCAATATGGGCAACAAATAGGATTCCTTTCACGCCCATATCCACAGCCATATCAATGGTTTCTCCCACATAATTGCTGCACTTGATATTTCGTTCGAAAGGTAAGGTCATGTGCTCACGCAGATAATCTGCCCCATAATTTCCAGGTGTCACAAGAAGATACTTCTCACCTTGGGTAAAATGCTGCTTCATTTCCACATGGATGCTCTCCACAAGGGCTTTTTCGCTCATCGGCTCCACGATTCCGGAAGTTCCAAGGATGGAGATTCCCCCTGTGATTCCCAGTCTGGGATTAAAGGTCTTCTTGCCGATTTCTACACCTTCCGGGACAGAAATCACAACCTTCAGCCCTCCCTCATAGTCATGGGAAACTGCAGCTTCTTCTGCCTCCCGAAGAATCATGGCACGAGGAACAGGATTGATCGCCGCTTCTCCCACTTTCTGGGAGAGCCCAGGTCTTGTAACTCTGCCTACGCCCGCTCCGCCATCTATAACGATTCCGGCAGTATCCGTCTTCCACACTGTAGCATACACAAGAATGCCATTTGTTGTGTCCGGATCATCTCCGGCATCTTTTTTCACTGCACAGGTAACCTGATTTTCACTGATCTGAATATCATGCAGTTCCAGGTCAAGGAGGATTCCCTTGGGAGTCATAAGCGGTACAGATGTTAACTTTTCTTTTCCCAGAAGCATCAAGCAGGCGCCCTTGCAAGCTGCTGCCGCGCAGGAACCTGTGGTATAGCCAAAACGCATTTTCTTCTGTCCGCGGATCACATAATAATCTTCCAATCCTGTCTTATGTTCCATGTTTCTTGCCTCCAAAGCTATGAGGAACCCGCCCCATCTGTTACGTAAATAAAAGAAGCCCTGTCCTGACAACAAAGCTTCTTTCCTATCAGTCTTATCCCGGTTGCCGCAGGAAATCCTGTTTCTGAAAAAGCAACCAGTATCTGACTGTACAGTAACGGACTTGTGCAGGAATTACACCTGGCTTCCTGATCATGCTTTTCCCTGTTTTTATCCGTTACATTATATAATTTTGCCATTTAAAAGTCAATAAAAGGGGATCGCTTTCCTTATCTTTTGCAGTTACCTTTTACACAACTTTATGTTCCATCCATTTTCCACTCTTAAACCGCAGACCAAACACGATCGCACGTACCGTCCAGTCTGTGAACATTCCGATCCAGACAGCCATCGGTCCCATGCCACATACCCGGATCAGATAAACGCACAGGCAAAAGCGGAAGGTCCACATAGTAATGCAGGAAGTAATCATGGAAAACTTCACATCTCCTGCCGCACGCATGCCGTAAGCCGGAATAAACGCAAACATCCATACGATTGGTTTCACAATGGTGATCCAGAACATCATATCAAGACACATTTCAGCGCTTTTAGCTTCCATTCCACCAATCATGGTAATCGGCCGTGCAAGGACATATACCACTGCACAGCAGGCGATGAGAAAGACTTCGGAAAAGATCATCAGTTTCTTCATATAATAAACTGCCTCGTCTTTTTTTCCGGCTCCAAGGCTCTGTCCCACTACTGTCATAAGTCCGATTCCAACACCAATTACAGCTGTTCCATTTAACATCTCCAGCATATTGGTCATAGCCTGGGCTGCAATTGCAGTGGTTCCAAGTGTAGAGACTGTAGACTGGATTGCCAGCTTTCCAAGCTGGAACATGCTGTTCTCTATGCCAGAAGGAATACCAAGAGCAAGAATCCTGCCAATCATTTTTCCATCCGGACGGATTTTCAGATAATCACGTACCACAATTGGCTGCCTGTCTTTTCTAAGCTGGTACAGCACTACTACTGCACAGAAAATTCTGGACGCCAGTGTGGAAATAGCCGCTCCGGCAACTCCCATATGAAATACCCAGATCAGGATTCCATTTCCCACAATATTCATCACATTGGAAATAATGGAGATTACCATCGGTCCTCTGGTGTTTTCCTGTGCACGGAAAATGGATGCTCCGGCATCATAAAGTGCAATAAAAGGATAGGACAGCACAGTATAAAAGAAATACACCATAGAATTCTCCATAACATCCGCGTCTACTTTTCCGAAAATAAAGCTAAGAAGCGGTGCACGGAAAGCAAGTCCAAGCACAACGATGAAGACAGAAATGGCTGTTATAATAAAAAGTGCCTGCCTGGCTGATTTGTTCGCCATCTCGTGATTCTTCTGTCCAAGATACTGGGTACAGATAATGGTACCTCCTGCTGCCAGTGCAGAAAAGGCCTGAATAATCAGTACATTGATAGAGTCCACAAGAGAAACGGCGGAAATGGCCGCAGAACCTACATTGCTGACCATCATAGTATCTACCGTACCCATCAAGGCATTTAACAGCTGTTCCATAATAATAGGAACAAGAAGCGCCCGGAGCATTTTGTTTGTAAAAAGATGTTGCTGTTGTTTCATATGTTTTCTCTTTTTCCTTAAATGTATAAATAGTTCCTGTCGCATGGATGTATATCTCATAAAACTGCTTCAGATACTTCCATGCAAATATTTTCTGTGCTATTATACACCTTGAGCGAAAAAAATACAGTATTTAATTACGCACAATCCTTATGTTTCAACATAATTTTAATACAATTTTAGGAGGAACACCTTGGACAGAATTCTTACATACACTATAAAGCCAGAGCAGGAAGGAATGCAGCTTCTTGATTTTCTCAGGAGCAAGGGCTTTTCCCGGGGAATTTTATCTTCCATGAAGGCAGATAAAAATGCGATTCAGCTAAATGGTGAACGAGGATTTGGGAAATCAATTCTTCAGGCCAGGGATTCTCTTCACATACATATTCCGGAAGCGGACAACACTGAGAATATCCTGCCTGTGAAAATGGATCTTTCTATTCTATATGAAGATGAAGATATTTTAGTCATAAATAAGGCGGCAGACATGCCTGTGCACCCTTCCATTGGAAATTATGATAATACACTGGCGAATGGAGTTACCTGGTATTTCAAAGAAAAAGGACAGCATTTCGTCTACCGCTGCATCAACCGTCTGGACAGAGACACCACAGGAGCCCTGATCCTGGCGAAAAATCCTTATAGTGCAGCAGTTCTCTCTGCCCAGATGAAACAGCGTCAGATCCGGCGTACCTATCTGGCAATTGTACAGGGAATCGCACCAGAGCAAGGAACTATTGATGCGCCTATCGGGCGCGCAGCAGATTCCACCATCGAAAGACAGGTGGATTTCGCAAATGGGGAAAGTGCGGTCACACACTATGAGCGATTAGCCACCTATCATTCCTACTCTCTCATCGAGCTCCATCTGGAAACCGGACGCACTCATCAGATCCGTGTGCATATGAAGTACATTGGACATCCGCTGCCAGGAGACTTTCTCTACAATCCAGATTACAGAATTATAAAAAGACAGCCCCTGCACTCCTTTCAGCTGGAATTTGCTCACCCTGTTACAGGAGAAAACATGTGTATGACTGCCCCTGTCCCAGAAGATTTTGCAGATGCCTTTCATCGTTCCTAACGGTAACCGAATTCGGGCAAAAACAGGTCAGAACCTCATAACCGTGAAGTTCTGACCTGTCTCATTTTTCACTCTCAGAAAGCTTATAATTCTTTTCTGTTCTTCTCATATATAATGAGCAAACCTTTTAACAAAAGATCCTCATCCAGCAAAATTTCCCGCTTGCAATGTGGGATAATCTTACGTGCAAGACCACCAGTTGCAACAACTGTAATTTTCTGACCAAGCTCTTCTTCAATTCTGTCAACAATTCCGTCAAGGGCTGCTGCATTGCTGTAAATCACACCGCTTTTCATGCATTCAATGGTATTTTTTCCAATGATGCGCTTCGGTGCTTCAATACTGATTCCGCTAAGCTGAGAAGCACGAGCTGTAAGGGCATCCAGGGACACTCCCATTCCGGGAAAAATCATGCCTCCCACATAATGCTTCTTCTCATCTACCACGCTTACCGTACTTGCAGTTCCCATATCAATAATTGCCAGTGGAAGAGAATATTCATGAATTCCTGCAACTGCATTTGCTACAAGATCTGCTCCAAGCTGTCCGGGATTATCCATCAGGATATTCAGACCTGTTTTTACACCTGGTCCCAATACCATAGGTTCTTTTTTCAGAACCTTTTCAGCTGCAAGCTTCACGGCATTGGTAATCTGCGGTACTACAGAGGAAATAATGCAGCCTTCAATATCAATCCGCTTAATATGATATAAATCCAAAACTGTCTTCAGGTCAACTGCGTATTCCAGTTCTGTTTTTGTACGGACAGTGGAAAGTCTCTCAATGAAATAAGTTTGCTTTGAATCAATGCAGCCAACCACAATATTTGTGTTTCCAATATCAATTGCTAAAATCATTTTTTCCTCCATGGTTTCTCTATCATCAGCCGCAATCAGCGGCCATTTTTGCAAACAGTCTGTCTGTTTTCAATTTTCTTAAACTTCTGCTGTTTTTACCACTTTCTCAGATTTCTTCTCTGTTCCCGGAAGAAGCCTTGCCTTGTAAAGGGCTGCACCTACAGCACCTGTGATAACGGTAGCGGAAAGCATTTCACATACTGCGTTGATTCCTACAAATGTACAGATGAACAGAATCACGTTTTTTCCACCCATAAGTCCCTGTACATACTCGGTATTTCCGAAAAGGCCAACTAATAACCCCATAAAAAACAGAGTATTTAAAAATGCGGAAAGAAATCCTGTTACAGCGCAGGAAAGATAAATATTTTTTGATTTTCTGCGGACTCCCTGGAAAATATATCCAAGAAGAAGTCCGTCAACCAGTCTTGGAATAAATCTCTGAACAAACGCCAGGAATGGATTGATTCCGAATAAGGTAACACCCATAAGGCTGGTACCGCCAATGCCGATACACTGTCCAAAGCTGGTAAGTCCGAATACGGCTCCCGCAATGGCTCCGCCTACAGGTCCCATTGTAATTGCGCTGATGGCAACCGGAATAATATTAAAGGTGATTGCAAGAGGCCCGATATTCAGGTAGCCAAGAGGTGTGTAAGCCATAAGAAGCAGAATTGCGATCATAAGGCCCAGTAAGGTGATTTGAGATGTTGTAAATTTTTTGTTCATGTTGTCCTCCTTGTTATCGTTCCCTATATTAGAGCCTGTTCAGACCCAGGGATACAATACGGTATGGAACAGCGGGCATGTTTTTTGGTATTTACCCGCCACTCTGAAAAATGTGTTATCCTCTGTCCAGATTTATAAAATACAATCTGCGAATATAACACCAGTGCCACTGCCTGCGGCTTCGCAAAAGATTTATAAATGCTGCCAGAATGACAGCCTGTAAATAACTATCTGCGAACTCTCTCAAGCAGTATTTTATCCAGGATCTTACCGGCTGCATCCTCCTTGCTCATTAGCGGGAGTGATACTTCCTCATCCTGTGTAATCAGAGTCAGAACATTGGTGTCCCCCTGGAATCCGGCGCCTGCCATTTTTACATTGTTGGCGGCTACCATATCCAGATTTTTCCTGGTAAGTTTGACTCTGGAATTACCAATCATATTCTCTGTTTCCATGGAAAATCCACAGAGAAACTGTCCATCCGGTTTGTGCTCTCCAAGATATTTCAGAATATCATCTGTTCTCTCAAGGGCAATGGACATGTCATCGTCTTTCTTTTTAATTTTTTCATCGCTCACACTGGCCGGACGATAGTCTGCCACTGCTGCTGCTTTAATGATAATATCCTGTTCCTGACTGACAGAGGTTACAGCCTCATACATATCTCTGGCTGTTACCACTGGAACCACTCTCACAAATGGTGGCGGTGCAAGTGCAGTACGTCCACTTACCAGTGTGACATCTGCTCCGCGCAGCATAGCCATTTTTGCAATGGCATAGCCCATCTTGCCGGAAGAATGGTTGGTAATATAACGGACAGGATCAATTGCCTCCTGGGTAGGACCGGCGGTAACCAGCACCTTCAGCCCTTTCATATCCTTCTCACAGGCACACTCTCTCAAAATATAGTTTAAAAGAGTCTCAGGCTCCGGCATTTTGCCAGCTCCGGTATCGCCGCATGCAAGATAGCCTACAGCAGGATCGATTACTTCGTATCCATAATGCTCCAAGGTTTTTAGATTATCCTGGACAATGGGGTTCTCGAACATATTGGTGTTCATCGCCGGAGAAATAAATTTCTTGCATCTGCATGCCATAATGGTGGTTGTAAGCATATCGTCTGCAATTCCATGAGCCAGCTTGCCTATCACATTGGCACTTGCCGGTGCGATCATCACAACGTCAGCCTTTTTCGCAATGGACACATGCTCTACCTGGAACTGAAAATTCCGGTCAAAGGTATCCACAAGGCATTTATTCCCGGTAAGTGTCTCAAAAGTAATGGGATTAATAAAATTAGTGGCATTTTTGGTCATCAGCACATGAACGTCTGCCTGCTGCTTCTTCAACGCACTTGCAAGATATGCGATCTTATATGCTGCAATACTTCCAGTAACTCCCAGAAGAACTGTCTTTCCCTCTAACATTATCTTCCCTCATCTCTCTTTGAAATCTTTTGGACAAAATTCATCTGTTATTTTATACCTTTTGTCCATACCGCTTATTATAATGCAAAGAGACGTATGAATGCAATGTATTTTTTATATGTTCGGCTTTTCATACATAATTTACCTTTATATGCATCTTTTCTTTGTTTTTTTATCTGTTATAATAACCTTAGACTTTTAACAGCTATTCCAGAGCATGTTTGAAAATCCTTCCCGCAACCTGCATGCCCCACTTTGCGGGAAATTTTGCCATCTGTTTTCGACTTTCATTATAAGGATACTGCAAAAGAAAGGAACCATTATGAACTACCAGATCACACAGTGGTGCGCCCACTTTATCTCAGAGCATGTAAAAGAAGGAGACCTTTGCATTGATGCCACCATGGGAAACGGAAATGACACTCTGCTTCTTTCCCGTCTTTGTGGGGAAAAAGGGCATGTACTCGCTTTCGATATTCAGGAAATAGCACTTGCCAATACCAGAGAGCGGCTCGAAAAAGAAAATGCCCCCCACAATTATGAACTATTTCTGGATTCCCACGTAAATATGGGAAAATACGCAGAGCCTGTGAGTGTAAGCTGCATTGTATTCAATTTCGGCTATCTGCCGAAGGGCGATCATACTCTTGCCACAAGGGCAGAATCCAGTATTCAGGCACTTACCGTATCCCTGTCCCTTTTGAAAAAGGGCGGGATCCTGATGCTGTGTATCTACAGCGGCGGAGATTCCGGGTTTGAGGAACGGGATGCACTGCTGGAATGGCTGAAGGTACTGGATTCCAGGAAATTTCTGGTTATCAAAACAGAATATTACAACCGTCCTAATCATCCGCCTATGCCCGTACTTGTAGTCAAACTGTAACTTGTATACAAAAAGCAACAACTTTTTTCCATATATTTACTCAAAAACACCCCTTAGACAGACTGTAATTATTTGTGTCTGCCAAAGGGGTATTTTATCTTCGGTATTCTTAAACTGTACTTTGTCAGTCAATAACGGTAACGCTTGTCATCACCGGCTGCTCATCTGCTGAAATAGTTCCATTGTTATCTGTAGGCTTTGCATCCTTGCAGATCTGGTCAACAATGTCCATGCCTTCTGTCACATGTCCGAAAGCGGCATACTGTCCATCCAGATAGGTACTGTCAGACTGCACGATAAAGAACTGGGAGCTTGCACTGTCCGGGTCTGAGGATCTTGCCATGGAGATCACACCTCTCTCATGGGAAATATCGTTCTTTACACCATTCTCAGAAAACTCGCCCTTAATAGTCTCATCAGAGCCTCCTCTTCCGGTTCCTTCCGGATCTCCGCCCTGGATCATAAATCCATCAATAATACGGTGGAAAGTAAGTCCGTCATAGAAATGCTCCTGTGCCAGTTTCACAAAGTTGGTTACACTGATAGGTGCTGTGTCCGCATCCAGTTCCACCTTAATGGTACCGTAGTCCTTCACCTCAATCTCTGCATGATGAAGACCGGTAAGAGGCTCTGAAGTATCCAGAACAGTGCTGGTATCGTCTGCTGTCTCATCTGTACCTTCTCCATCCCCGGAACCGTCTGTAAAGCCGGAAACTTCTTCCTCCGTTCCTTCTGGCTGGTCAGCACTTTCCTCTGTACTTTCCTCTTTTGTTTCTTCAGTGTCTTTATTTTCTTCTGTATTCTCCTTAGTATCTGCTTCTGTGCTCTTGCTTTCCTCTTTCGTATCATCTGAACCACAGCCTGCCAGCATTCCTGCGGAAAGAGCTGCCACCATCAGCATTGCCAGAATTTTTCTTTTTTTCATGATTTTATGCCTCCAATTCTTGATGCCATCTTTTTCTATTATAACGAAAATCACGTAAAAAACAATTGTTTTCACAGATTGTTCAATTTCTTTTTCTTTGTCTTGCCACAGCTTGTATTGTCTGCTAAAATCAAGAAAGAATTTATCAGAAAGCGAGGTCTTTTTTATGGAAAAGATTACCAGTTTCACAATAGATCACATCAAACTTCAGCCAGGCGTTTACGTTTCCCGCAAGGATCCGGTTGGAAATAGTGTGATCACCACTTTTGACATTCGTATGACTTCCCCAAATGAGGAGCCTGTTATGAACACAGCAGAGCTTCACACCATTGAGCATCTTGCTGCTACTTTTCTTCGCAACCACAAGGAATTCGGACCGAAGATGATCTACTGGGGACCAATGGGCTGCCGTACCGGCAATTATCTGCTGCTGAACGGAGATTATGAATCTAAGGATATTGTTCCGCTTATGGTTGAAACCTTTGAGTTTATCCGTGATTTCCAGGGCGAGGTTCCTGGTGCTTCCCCGAAAGACTGTGGAAATTATCTGGATATGAACCTTGGAATGGCGAAATATCTGGCTAAGAAGTTCCTGGATGAAGTGCTGTATGACATCAAGCCAGACAGACTGGTTTATCCGGAATAATTTGATTTGATATATTCAGAAATCTCCCTCTTACCATTTCATGGCAGGAGGGAATTTCTTTAGTACTCAAAAAACGCTATGCAAACGATAATATCATCCATTTACATAGCGTCTTTCATCTCATCATTTCATCGCTTAAATTTCCAGCCTGTCAGCCTGCGACAGCCTCATCAGCTGCAGCATCTGCACTTCCTTCTGTAGCTGCCTGATCAGCAGTTCCATCTGCGGCTGCACCGTCAGCTGCCACTGCACTTACATAATCACCGGACACATAAGCAGTCTGTCCCTCATAGGAAACCTCAATCCAGCCATTGTCGCATACACCTGTACTTGTAAGCTGTGTACCGCTTGTTACACCTGCAATCCAGGTAGCATCTGCACTTGCATCTGCACGAAGGTTAATATCTGCATTCGCAACATATGTACCATCCTGCTTGGTTACATTCACACCGCTTGCAGTCTGCTCTACAACTGGTTCTGGAGTAGGAGTAACTTCTGGTGTAGGAGTCACCTCAGGGGTTGGTGTTGGAATAGGGGTCGGGGTTGCCTGTATAACTGTAACGCTTGCTCCTGCACCTTCCTCAAATCCACATCCAGGGATGCAAAGTGCTGCGCCCAGAAGCAAAACGGCTAATGCTGCTTTTTTCATAATATAGTTCCTCCTTTACAAAGCAATGGTGCTTTGAATTGATTCATCTTCTTTTCATATAATATTACAAAAACAGACTCATTTCGCGAATCGTTACAATTAATATACAGTATTATTACAAATTATGCAACCCCTAAGTGTATCTTTGCAATAAAGCATATTTGAAATAAAGCGTTCTTAGTTAACAACCACCGGCTCAACTGGTGGTTGTTTATCAGACCTCCTTCAGATTCCCAGAACAGCAGATATCTTAATCTCCTTTTCTGTTTCACTGAGATCAAAGTCACCGCCATCTTCCACAGTCATGTGTACCTCATACAGTACATCTTCGGATAATGTATCCGGTGTTTCACCATCTTCTGTCTGGATATGCCATTTCTCTGCCGGAACTTCTTTCAAGGTACCATCTGTGCCGTATGCATACAGCTTCAGAGAACCTGTTTCCCCAGAGATTCCTTTCATACGTATTGCAACGGTTGTATTCGGATGTACGTTCTCAATTGTGATCGTATTCAGCCATCCTTCCACATCTCCCAGACCACCATCTGCCGCAAATTTCTCCTGGCTTAACACATTGCGCATTGCCTGATCCAGATTAACCTTACGATAAGGCATTTCCGGCAGATAAACGAACCTGTCCTGAAGTCTCAGAAGTTCCAGATAACCGGTAGGACAGTAAAGTGAATTTCCGCTGTTTCCGGCATACATTCCGATAGCCATGTTGTTGTACATAGGCTTGCTGGCAACATCCATGGAAAAAACAGTTTCACCGGTCTCAAAATCAAGTATAATATACTGCCACATACCGGTTTCCAGATTCTGTACATATCCGTAGATATATCCGGTTGCCGTAGATAATTTCATCATGGAAGTATCTGACAGATCACTTCTGCACCAGATACTCTTCATTTCATATCTATCCTCAGTCTTAATCGTATCTACGCGTTCCACACCCGGCGTGATCATTTTATTTCCCTGTCTCAACCAATTTTCATCATAAATATTGGTATAACTCTGAATGGAGGAATCACTGTCCTCTTTTCCCAGGTTGGCACTTCCTGCACCAAACCAGTTACATACGATGGTACTTACGGTTCCTGCACCGTTATCATATACGATCGCAGAATTTTCAACAGATACCTGGCTGCCCTCCGGAAGTTCATCGATCACAGGAAGACTTGCAACAACTTCTCCTGTTTTCATATCCAGAGCAAGGAGATTTACGGTCTCCTGATTATCGGTAAACATCACCAGATCTTTTGTAAGGGATGGAGAGCATCCGCTGCCCCAGGCAAGACCTCCGCCAGTTGTTTCATCCCCTTCTTTGCTTTCTTTCGCACCAGCACTCTCGTAAGGAGTTTCCCAGATTTTCTTCACCCCATTGTCTGCCTGCAGCAGATAACAGTTCTGATTCGTCAGGATCACTGCTCCATCCTTGGATGCTGCAATTCCATTCTCTGCACCCTCTCCCGGAGCCAGCTCATATACGAAGACTGCCTCTGACAGATCAGTTTCCTCTCCATTTAAAATGGCATCAATAGCTGTACGGGAAATATAGCCCATAGCACCCTGCTGTTTCCTGTCAGGGTAAATACGGAATCCTCCGGTTGCAAACCAGAGATTTCCTTCATAGTCAAACACTACAGCAAGAAGATTCTGATCCAGTGTTTTTCCAAGTGCTGCCTCTGCCGCTGCTTTAATATCAATATCCAGCACTTTCTCAAATTCCGGAAGTACGTTTCCGTCTTCATCTGTTGCCTTCAGCATCAGCACATGGTTATTATTGGTCGGACACACCAGACGGTTACTCTCATCTACAAAGGAATAGGAGCTCTGGATCAGATATTCTCCATTGTCATGCTGTTTTGGAGAAAAATATCCCAGTGTCTGTGTTTCCTCTGCATTGATATCACGAATTGCCAGTCCACCAAGCAACGGAACCACTGCATGTCCATAAGAATCGAAAAAGATAGCAGGAGACGCATTTGCATTGGTTTTTTCATAAGAAACATTGATTTCTGAATAAATGCCTACCGGTAATACTTCGTCTGTGGAATCTGTATTGTAGCAGTCATGATGAATATTGGAATCACTTGCTGCCATATAAGGATTCTCGTCAATAACCTTCTGTGTAAGTGTCTTTATGGGCAGTTCTGATGTCTGAGTTGTATTTTCCTCCGTCTGTGTTTCTTCTGCACGTACCATATTTATTGATGGTTCAGATGTTGCAGCAGCTATAAAAGTGATCATTGCAAGAATTAAAGCTCTTTTCTTCATATTGTTTTCCTCCTGAGTGTTTTTATCATATTACCTTGCTGCGTTCAAACCAAATGGAAAGTCCTTCTTTTATTTTTTGCTCTTCCATAGGTTTCATAAAAAAATATTCTATCCGCATCCTGAACGCATGAAGCGAAAAATCAAGATCACTGCACCAGATGATCCCACATTTTGGATACAGGGAACGAAGATGTTCTGCCGCATTCAGACCGGACACACCAGGTAATGCAAGAAACACCACTGCCGGTACTGTTTTTCGTGTCCACTCAAAAAATTGTTCCTGGTCCTGATAGATTTCAATCAATGGAAAAACTTTCTTTTCTGTACAGTAATTTCTGATATATTCCGCACAGTTCTGTCCTTCCTGTTTCTGATCAGTCAATATAGCAATACAATACACGACATCCCTCCTTTTCCATTTAATGTACTCCCATTTGATGTACTCCCATTTGTTATTCTCATTATAAAAAAGTCGGAAATTATTTCAATAATTCTGTCACGAAACGCCAGAAAATGACACGAATTGTAAATCTATGGTATTTAGATAATTTTAAGTTTGGGGAATTGTCTGTCGGAGCGGACAGGGATTAATTTCTTTTTTAGCAGTGCCATCACATTTATATTTTATATACTCAAAGAAAACAGGCTGGTCCACATATCTTCTGTAGAAGCCAGCCTGAATTCTTATTGGTTTACAATGTGATCTTGTACGTGTTATAGGAACATTTTCCCATTCCATAACTTATACCCGCTCAAATACCACCGTCACCTGTCCGCCGCAGATCATTCCAAGACTGTCCTGGCCGTCTGCTGTTAAGGCATAGTGTTTTACTTCTTTTTCTTTTACTTCTTTACAATGATTGATGGCTTCGTACTCTACTTTGCCGCCGCCAATGCTGCCTGTAATGTGTCCGGATGGTTCTACGAACATTTTGCTTCCTACTCCTCTTGGAGAAGAGCCGGATTTCTCTGCGATAGTGACCATGACACCATGACGACCTTCCAGAACTGCTGTCTCTACTTTTTCATCACAGTATGCGGAATAATGCTGATTTTTCACCTTAATAATCTCTGCCATAATGCTCACTGCAATTTCCTCCGGAAGCTGCCCGCCAAGAGGAATTCCGATTGGTGCATGGACTTCGTCCAATTGCTCCAGAGTGTAACCTTCTTTTAGAAGATTTTCCCTGGTGATCCGCACTTTGTTTTTGCTGCCGATCATGCCAAGATATTCGTAGGGACGATGGAGAAGCCTGCGAAGGCAGTCTGCATCACCAATGTGGCCTCTGGTAAGGATTACATAATAAGTGTTATCGTAAGGCGTAATGTACTTATCCAGTTCTTTAAAATCACCGTAGACCAGCTGGTCTGCTTCTGGAAAACGCTCCTTTGTCACGAAATATTCTCTGTCATCCATGATCGTTACATGGAAACCAAGCATTTTTCCCAGATGAGCAGTAGGCTGGGATACGTGACCGCCGCCAAAGATCACAAGCCTTGGATTCTTGCGGTAATCTTCTACGAAAAGCCGGTGACCGTCTGCTTCTGTCACTTTTGTCTCTTTCGTCTCACTCAGAATATTCAGATAATTATCCCATATGGAAGCATCTTCCGTTTTCTCGGGGATCAGCTGTACACCTGATTTTTTTTCAGCAGCTTCACCACAGTTTTCTTCTCTAATAACCGTTTCGGGTTTCAAAATGCACTTCTTTCCCATATATGGTCCATCCAGAAAAATTCCAGTTTTTGCCCTGCCTTTTTCATCAAGAATCTGATAAATTTTATTATACATGATTTTTCACTCCATCCTGTCATATCAACTACCCATCCCTTCCTGCCATCATTACCAGGCATTCTTTAATCAATCCCTGTTATTGGCAAGAGGATGATGCAGCGGTTAAAATTTCATTGCACCTTTCATTCCTATATATTATAATACATCCGGAGGAATTTTCACAATGAAGAAAAAAAGAATTATGGCCAGTTTTCCCATTCGGATTCTGGCAGTCAGTATACCCGGCCTCTTTGCAGGCCTGTTTTTAAATGTCACAAGAACTATGGGACTGACCTCCGGGGCTTTGAATCTGGTGGTTACAGCCCGTTATGTACTAAGTCAGATAATCACCTTTCTGGCACCGCTGATCATTATCGGTCTTGTGGCATCTTCCATTATTTCCGTAAAAAAAGCTCCCACACCCGTCACCGCGCCAATTGTCCGGATCACTTATTTTTCCATGCTTGGAGCCGCAGCTTTCGCATCCGTTCTTGGATATCTGATCATTCCAAAACTTCCGGTATCCACAGACAGTTTATCTTTCCGCTTCCTGCCGGATACCTTGTTTGAGCTTCCCATTCCAGCACCGGTTTCTGCACTGAGCGCGTTAGTACTTGCTATTTTGCTTGCCCTTGGTGCCTGCTGGACCAATGCAGTGCGAACCAAAGAGCTTTTGCAGGAGTTTCGGGGAATCACCCTTTCCCTGATGTCCAGGATTCTTCTTCCACTGCTGCCTGCTTATATCGGGCTTTCTCTATGTACACTGGCTTATCAGGGATATTTCATCAAGTATCTGCCACTGTTGCTTCTGGCACTTATTATTATAATTCCGGCTTATATGGTCTGGGTGTTGGTTCTGTATCATATTGCAGGATCTTATGCCGGAGAAAAGGCATGGGGAATTTTGAAAAATTATATACCGATCTATAAAATGGCTTTAAGAACCCATTCTTCAACAGCTGTGGAAAAATATTCACAGGAAGCAGCTGACAAATGTGTGCCGCTTGATTCCGAGCTTATCAAAGAGGCAATTCCTCTTTTTACCCAGATTCATCACTGTGGTTCTGTGCTTGCAGAGGTATTCTTCGCTATGATGATCTCCCGTATTCTATACGGCTCTGTTCCTGCACCGGGAACTATGGTGATTTTCAGTATTTTGCTTGCCACCTGTTCCATTGGCACACCCGGACTTCCATGGGGAACCGTAATGGTATCCCTGGGAACCCTGACCGGAATCCTGAAATTCGGAGATTCCGGTGTGGCGCTGATGTTCGCTGTTTTTGCACTAAATGATGCTTTTGCAGCAGCATGTAATGCCACATGTGACGGAGCCGCTGCACTGTTTCTGACAGGGTATGTGAAAAGACATGATTTATGATTTAGCGCAGAAAGTAAGCTTTAAAAGCTAAAAAGTATTATTTGCTCTCATATCTTTAGTCGCACAATAGCAGTTCATTCACATCTCACAAAACTTAAATGACCAGAAACTCTTATTTCCTTTACTGTAAGAGTTTCTGGTCATTCATTATTTTACGGCTACCTTACATTATCTTTTAACAATTACAGAAATAGCTGCAATTATGGCTGTTCCTTTTTTCTTCGCTTTCATTATTTCTTTCGCTGCTGCCCAATACTTTCCTTCATGATCTGCTCACTTTTCAGACAATATTCACTTTCAAAAAACGCGGGCTACGGCAACCGAGTTCGGGTAAAATCTCCCACAAATTGTGGCGCACATCTTGCAAAAAGCCTTTTTCAGACACGTTCTAGGCCAGTGGCTGTCTCAATCCTCTCTTAATATAAGTTCCAAGTTTCTCCTGCACCAGTTTTCCATCATCCACAGCAAGTTTTCCCCGGAGGAATACCTTGTCAATATCTCCATGTATTTCAAAGCCTTCATAGGGGTTATTGTCTGTATTATAAGCATGTGTTTCCGCAGAAATTACATTCTCTTTTTCCGGATCAAATACTACAATGTCTGCGTCGCTGCCTTCGGCGATAACTCCTTTGTTTGGATATACACCGTACAACTTAGCTGGATTTTCACACAGAAGCTGGCACATTTTCTCGACTGTAATTTTGCCGGTGCGCACGCCGTAAGTATAAAGAAGAGTTCCCCTTGTCTGAACTCCCGGCAGGCCACCTGGAATCTTGGTAAAATCCGCTTTTCCCATTGCTTTCTGGGCAAGGGTAAAGCTGCACTGGTCTGTAGCTACTGTCTGGATATCTCCATCTGCCAGGGCTTTCCACAGGCAATCCTGATCCGCTTTCTTGCGGATTGGCGGAGCGCACACATATTTGGCACCTTCGAAATCAGGTTTGGAATAAACGCTGTCGTCCAGAAGAAGATACTGAGGACAGGTCTCTGCAAATACGGTCTGACCATTTTCCCGGGCACGGATGATTTCTTCGTATGCCTTGCGGTTGGTCAAATGCACCACCATGACCGGAGCTCCTGCTTCCTTCGCAATTACAAGAAGACGGTGTACTGCCTCGGCTTCCATGGTATCCGGACGTACAAGAGGATGATTCTCCGGACCCAGTTTTCCCTGTGCTTTCGCTTCCTGGGTCAATGCGTCGATCACGCCTGCATTTTCACAATGTACGCCTGCGAAACAGCCTTTTTCATTTAAGGCCTTTATGATCTTATAAAGATCCTCGTCGTCTACGATCATTGCCGGGTAAGTCATATATAGCTTGAAGCTGGTAATGCCCTCATTAATCATATCCTGAATTTCTTTCTTTGTCTCCTCATTCCATTCCACAATGGACATGTGAAAAGAATAGTCACAGGAGCATTTGCCGTCAGCCTTTTTGTGCCACTTCTCAAGGCCCTCTTTCAGGGTATGTCCACCTTTATCCTGTGAAGCAAAATCAATAACCAGAGTGGTTCCGCCAAGGATTGCCGCTCTTGTTCCTGTCTCGAAATCATCTGCTGTTACAGTACCTGCGACCTCCAGGTCAAAATGGGTATGTCCGTCAATAAATCCCGGGAAAAGGAGCTTACCGGATACATCCACCACCTTGGCATCTGGCTGTGAAAGCTCCTCTCCTACTTTTATGATTTTTTCGCCTTCCACCAACACATCCTGTTTCCTTGTGCCTGCACCTGATATTACGGTTCCGTTTTTCAAAAGATATTTCATACAACAGATCCTCCCTTCACATTTCTGTAGTTATCTGCCATTCCCAAGCCAGTCCTGTATTTATTTTTCTTCCACATTGACTTGCATTTATACAAAATAACCAATTTTATTTACCTCATATCTTATTTTAATGTAAATATACCACATGTATTTTCCATCTTCAACAAAATAAATACGAATTTTTTTAAGCCTTCAATAATTTTTTTGTAAAATTGTCTTTTTATTTTTTTTCTGACATGCTATTATAAATATAGTAAGTCATTCGTTACTATCTGCAACATACGAATACAGGTTACTGTTCACTATATTCACAGCAATCCGCTTCGCGATGCACAGAAATCATGCCTTGCATGATTTCGCGCCGACATTCTCGGGTTTTCTGTGAACTCTGTTCACAAAAAACACCTCGCGGAACGCTCCCAGTGAACAGTAATAAATACAGACAGGATGCCCGAATTCTATGCGGAGATTCCAGGCATCGACCCATGGCAGGATTTTCCTGCTCTTAATAAAAAAATCAAATCCAAAACAGGAGGGAACAAATATGGGAAGATTAACTGTCTTAGAGCAGATTGCGCAGGATATCGCAGCAGAATTCGGGAACGACTGCGAGGTCGTCATCCATGATCTGAAGACAAAAGAACCGGAGCATTCCATTATCTATATTGTAAACGGACACGTAACCGGACGAAATGTAGGTGACGGTCCATCGGACGCAGTTTTCGACGGCATCCGCCAGAAAGGACGGGGAAGTGACTGTGCTCCAGCCGACCACAATGGTTACCTGATGAAAACAGCAGACGGCAAGATTTTGAAGTGCAGTACTTCATATATAAAGGACGATGACGGCAGCCTTCACTATGTATTCGGCATCAACTACGACATCACCAAGCTGACCCTGATCAACAGTGCTCTTGATGATCTGATCACCCCGAAGAACAAAGAAGAGAAGCCGAAGCAGATCACTCACAGTGTCAACGATCTTCTGGATCGTCTCATCGAAGAATCCGTGAAGCTTGTAGGCAAGCCGGTAGCTCTCATGAATAAAGAGGATAAGGTAACTGCGATCCAGTTTCTTAATGATTCCGGAGCTTTCCTTATTACAAAGTCCGGAGATAAAGTAGCGAATTATTTTGGAATCTCTAAATATACGCTTTATAGTTATATTGATGTAAACAAGTAATATTATAGTTATTTCTTTATATTTTATAACAAAAATAACATATTGGAAACATGTTATAAAAAAGCCATATAATACCGTCTCCTCATTACAGGATTTGGTTATTATATGGCTTATTTTATAAAACCAGTCAGAACACCCTCTGCCAGTTTTACCTGCTGTTCGTTAGAGCGTGTTTAAAAAGGCTTTCTGCAGTCTGCTGCCTGCAGGCTGCGGCTACTCTTCCTCGCTTCCCAACTGGTGCGCTTCTTTATAAATTTCACAGGCGCCCTGATTTACACATCTTTTATAGGCACAGTCCATAAAGGTAAGTATCCTTTTCCCATCTTTTTCTTCATATTCACAGCACACTGTCTGACTGCCGTTACAGGTTCTGCAAAAACCTGAGATAAATTCTTCTGTTTCCATTTTATCATCCTCTCAGCTTATGCACAAAGATCCCGCTTCGCAGCTTCGGCTCAAACCAGGTGGATTTCGGCGGCATCAGCTTACTCTCATCTGCAATCTGCATCAGATCTTCCATAGAAGTAGGATAAAGCGCAAACGCAACGCCTCTGGTCTCATCTGCCAGAGTCTGAAGTTCTCTTAACTTATGACTTCCGCCTACAAACTTAATACGCTTGTCAGTCCTTGGATCACCAATGCCTAGAACTGGACCTAAAACCACGTCCTGAAGAATCTGGGAATCCAGCTGACCAACCACATCTTTTCCCTCATAAAGCTCCGATTTCGCTTTCAGAAGATACCAGAAACCATCCAGATACATACCAAAGCAATGCTTCTCCACTGGCTTTGCAGGAAAACCTGGAACAATCGTCATGTCGAAGTTCTCTTTAATTTTCTCAAGGACATCTTCCACGCTCTGCCCATTCAAGTCCCTCACCACACGGTTATATGCCAGAATGGTAAGCTGGTCATATGGAAAAACAACGGAAAGAAAATAGTTAAACGCTTCTTCCCCTGTATAATCCGGATTCTCCTGACGTCGCTTCAGCCCCACTTTCACTGCAGAGACAGCTCTGTGATGTCCGTCTGCAATATAAAGTACAGGGATCTTCTCCATCTCATCCTGGATCTGGCTAATCGCCTCGTCCCCATCGATCACCCACACACGGTGTGTGATCTCGTCCTCTTCTGTAAAATCATAGGCTGCTTTGTGCTCTTTTTTCCACTGCTCAAGAAGAGCACTCAACGCATCTGTATAACGGCAGGCAAGATAAATGGGGCCTGTGTTAGCATCACATACATCCACATGATTGATTCGGTCCAGCTCTTTATCTGATCGGGTAAGTTCATGCTTTTTCACCACATTACTCAGATAATCATCAATAGAAGCGCAGCCTGCAATTCCAGTCTGAACCTTCCCCTTGCGTACCAGTTCATATATGTAGTAGCATGGCTTATGGTCCTGAACCAGAACGCCAGTCTCCTCCATCTTATGCAGGTTCTCTTTCGCTTTCTGATAAACCTTCGCATCATAGAGGTCCGTCTCTGCCGGCAGGTCCATCTCTGCTCTGTCTACATGGAGAAAAGAATCCGGATTCTCTTTCCCAATGGCTGCTGCCTCTTCTCTATTCACTACATCATATGGAAGGGCAGCTACTGCTGCTGCCTTTCCCTCTGTAGGTCTAAGTGCTTTAAATGCACGAAATACTGCCATAAAATCTTGCTCCTTTCCCGTAGCGTGTTTGAAAAATCATTCCAGCAATCTGCACGCTCCATACATCCGGTTCAAAAGTATTTTCATTATTTTTCTTCGGCTTTTTTCAAATGCCATACCCTATATTTTACCACAATCAGAAGGCTCTTGCAATCAAACTAAATATTTTTTGAGAAAGCTAAATTTTTTTGTATTTTTCTATTGCAAATTGATTTATTTATGTTATTATACTTATAAGGAAAACAAAAATGTAGTTAAGATGTACTCTAATAACAAAAACCACGAAGGAGGTTTTCACCATGACAGACGGACTGAAATGGACGGTCAATCATGTTCCGGGATCTGATGATAAATTCCTGGACCTGATGTCCGAAGAGAACGTAACCAAAGCAAATGAATTCCACAAAAGTTTCCCCCAGTACTCCGTAACACCACTGCAGAAGCTTTCCGCTCTTGCTTCCTATCTTGGAGTAAAGGGCATCTACTGCAAAGATGAATCCTATCGTTTCGGATTAAACGCCTTTAAGGTTCTTGGAGGCTCTTATGCAATGGGACGTTACATAGCGAAGGAACTCGGCCGCGATATCAGCCAGCTTCCTTACAATGTTCTCTCTTCTGATAAATTAAGAGAAGAATTCGGACAGGCTACTTTCTTCACTGCTACAGATGGAAACCACGGCCGCGGCGTTGCATGGGCTGCTAAACGCCTTGGACAAAAAGCCGTAGTCAGAATGCCTAAAGGAACCACTAAGACACGTTTTGACAACATCGCCAAGGAAGGCGCCGAAGTAACCATCGAAGAAGTAAATTATGATGACTGCGTAAGAATGGCTGCCGCAGAAGCAGCTAAGACAGAACATGGCATCATCGTTCAGGATACTGCATGGGCCGGCTATGAGGAGATTCCATCCTGGATCATGCAGGGATACGGCACTCTGGTACTGGAAGCAGATAAACAGCTGAAGGAGAACGGCGTTGACCGCCCGACACACGTATTTGTACAGGCAGGTGTTGGTTCTCTGGCAGGTGCAGTTGTAGGATATTTTGCCCACAAATATAAAGAAAATCCTCCGGTAATGGTTGTCTGCGAAGCAAGTGCTGCCGACTGCCTCTATCGCTCTGCTGTTCAGGCCGACGGCAATCTGGTAAATGTAACCGGTGATCTTCAGACCATTATGGCAGGTCTTGCATGCGGCGAGGGAAATACCATCGGATGGGACATCCTGAAGAATCATGTATCCGTCTTTGCGTCCTGCCCAGACTGGATGAGTGCCAAGGCAACACGTATTTATGCAAATCCTCTTGAAAACGATCCACACATCATATCTGGTGAATCTGGTTCTGTTCCGCTGGGGCTTGCATATACAGCGCTTCATGACGAAGATGCCAAAGATCTGAAAGATGCCCTGAAGCTGGATGAGAATTCCAACATTCTGGTAATCTCCACAGAAGGTGATACAGATCCAGTTCGTTACCGTGAGATCGTATGGGATGGCTTATACGGAACAAACGAATCATTAAGCAAATAATTTTTATAACAATATGATACTTTTTTACAAAAAACGGAGGTAAAAAGTTATGGATTATAACAAAATCAAAGAAGCTGCACAGAATTATGAAGCAGATATGACCAAATTTCTTCGTGAACTGGTTCATTTTCCAGGCGAGAGCTGCGGTGAGAAGGATCATGTAATGCGTATTAAAGAAGAGATGGAGGAGCTTGGCTTTGATAAAGTTGAGATTGACCCAATGGGAAATATCCTTGGCTATATGGGAACTGGAAGCACTCTCATCGGTTTCGACGGACATATTGATACTGTAGGTATCGGAAACAGAAACAACTGGGAATTCGATCCCTATGAAGGATTTGAGACTGAGACTGAGATCGGCGGACGTGGAACTTCTGATCAGATGGGTGGTATCGTATCTGCTGTTTACGGTGCTAAGATCATGAAAGATCTTGGTCTTCTTAATGACAAATATCAGGTTGTTGTTACAGGAACTGTTCAGGAAGAGGACTGCGATGGTCTTTGCTGGCAGTACATCATCAACGAAGACAAGGTTCGTCCGGAATTTGTTGTTTCCACAGAGCCTACAGACGGCGGTATCTACCGTGGACAGCGCGGACGTATGGAGATCCGTATTGATGTAAAAGGTGTTTCCTGCCATGGTTCTGCTCCTGAGCGTGGCGACAACGCAATCTATAAGATGGCTGACATCCTTCAGGATGTTCGTGCATTAAATGAAAATGATGCTGCAGATGAGACCGAGATCAAAGGTCTTGTAAAAATGCTGGATAAGAAATATAACCCGGAATGGGAAGAAGCAAACTTCCTTGGAAGAGGTACGGTTACTACTTCTGAGATTTTCTTCACATCCCCAAGCCGTTGTGCAGTTGCCGACTCCTGTGCCGTTTCCCTTGACCGTCGTATGACAGCAGGTGAGACCTGGGAGAGCTGCCTGGATGAGATCCGCGCACTTCCATCTGTCAAAAAGTATGGTGACGATGTTAAGGTTTCCATGTATGAGTACTCCCGTCCATCCTGGACAGAGCTGGTATATCCAATCGAGTGCTATTTCCCAACATGGGTAATCCCGAAGGATCACAAGGTTACTTCTGCTCTTGAGGAAGCTTACCACAATCTGTATGGCACAGAGCGTATGGGCAATGCTGAGACAGAAGCTATGAGAAAAGCCCGTCCTCTTACTGACAAGTGGACATTCTCTACCAACGGTGTTTCCATTATGGGACGTAACGGAATCCCATGTATCGGATTTGGACCTGGCGCAGAGGCACAGGCTCACGCTCCAAACGAGAAAACATGGAAAGACGATCTGGTAAGATGTGCAGCTGTTTACGCAGCACTTCCTACTGCTTACTGTAAATAATCCGGAAATATCTGTTTATCAGAACTACAGAAACTGTAAACGTTCCGCAAGCTGCACACCCTTGGATCAGACAGCTGTTACAATGTGTCTGCTCCATACCTCCACTTTACACATAGTACTTTTAACAAATAACCAGCACAGCGAAAATTAAGTATCTGCGATATTGACGCAATATTGAAAAATCATATAAATCAATATGACGGTTTCTTAATATTCTCTGTACCAGATAAATTTTAATTATATAAGGAGAAAATTCATGAAAACATTACAGGATTACATCGACAAGCTTAACAGCCTTAACTTCAAAGAAATGTACAACAACGACTTCTTCTGGACATGGGATAAAACAGACGAGGAGCTGGAGGCTGTTTTCACAGTTGCTGACGCCCTCCGCTTCATGAGAGAGCACAATATTTCCACGAAGGTATTCGAGAGTGGTCTGGGAATCTCCATTTTCCGTGACAACTCCACACGTACCCGTTTCTCCTTCGCTTCTGCCTGCAACCTTCTTGGACTTGAGGTACAGGATCTGGACGAGAAGAAATCCCAGATTGCACACGGTGAAACCGTTCGTGAGACAGCCAACATGGTATCCTTCATGGCTGATGTAATCGGTATCCGTGATGATATGTATATCGGTAAGGGACATACTTATCAGAAAGATTTTATGGATGCTGTAACAGAAGGAAATAAAGATGGTATTCTTGAGCAGAGACCTACTCTTGTAAACCTTCAGTGTGACGTTGACCATCCAACCCAGTGTATGGCAGATATGCTTCACATCATCCACGAATTCGGCGGTGTCGAGAATCTGAAAGGCAAAAAGCTTGCTATGACATGGGCTTACTCTCCTTCCTATGGTAAACCACTCTCCGTTCCACAGGGTGTCATCGGACTTATGACACGTTTCGGTATGGACGTTGTTCTGGCGCATCCGGAAGGATACGATGTAATGCCAGAGGTTGAGGAAATTGCCAAGAAAAATGCTGAGAAGTCCGGCGGTTCTTTCACAAAGACAAACAGCATGGAAGAAGCATTCAAAGATGCCGATATCGTTTATCCAAAGAGCTGGGCTCCATTTGCAGCAATGGAAAAACGTACCAACCTCTATGGTGAAGGCGACTTCGACGGAATCGATAAACTGGAAAAAGAGCTTCTTGCTCAGAATGCAGAGCACAAAGACTGGGCTTGCACAGAAGAACTTATGAAGACTACCAAGGACGGCAAAGCGCTTTACCTGCACTGTCTGCCAGCTGATATTACAGGCGTAAGCTGTGAGACCGGTGAGGTTGATGCAAGCGTATTTGACCGTTACCGTATCCCGCTTTATAAAGAAGCAAGCTTCAAACCATATGTAATTGCAGCAATGATCATGCTCTCCAAATTTGAAAACCCACAGGATATCCTGAAAAAACTGGAAGTAAAGGCTGCTCCGAGAATTATGGAATAATGCTTTTCAGGGGGCTGTAGGAATACAGCCCTTTTTTGTTCTCATTTTTGATGGTATTTCTTATACTTGATATATTTTTAGTATATCAAATGTTACTGTTCACTCCGCGACCAGTAACTATCAAATTGCTATTTTATAGATTGTTTACGATAATATTTATAGAAGTGGTTATATTAGAGTATCGCCCACACAGGCTTTCTGCGGAATATTTATCGCACTTCGCAGGAATGATTTTTTTAACAAACTCTGGTTTACTCCTTCCTAAATATTTATCAGAGGAGGTTTTTATGATATATAAAAGAAAACGTATCGTGGTTGCCCTTGGCGGCAACGCACTTGGAAATACACTTCCAGAACAGATGATAGCAGTAAAATCTACTGCAAAGGCGCTCTGCGACCTTATTGAGGAAGGTCACCAGGTAGTTGTGGTTCACGGAAACGGACCACAGGTAGGTATGATCAACAACGCTATGACTGCTCTTACCCACGAAGATCAGGCACAGCCAAACACTCCGCTCTCTGTCTGTGTAGCTATGAGCCAGGCTTACATTGGCTATGATCTTCAGAACGCGCTCCGTGAAGAGCTTCGCAAACGTGGCTTCATGCGTACACCGGTTGTCACCGTTGTCACACAGGTTCGTGTAGATCCTGAGGATCCTGCATTTGAAAATCCAAGCAAACCAATTGGTAAATTCCTTACCAAGGAAGAAGCTGATTTCCAGGCAAAAGCCTACGGGCATGTTATGAAAGAAGACGCAGGCCGCGGCTACCGCCGTGTGGTTGCTTCTCCCAAGCCAGTGGAAATCGTAGAGCAGGATGCCATCAACAGCCTTGTAGATGCCAACAAGATCGTCATCTGCTGTGGCGGGGGCGGAATCCCGGTAACCTTAGAAGGCCACCATCTAAAAGGTGCTTCCGCAGTCATTGACAAAGATTTCGCAAGCTGCCTGCTTGCAAAGCAGCTGGATGCAGATATGCTGATCATTCTGACGGCTGTGGAAAAAGTTGCCGTTAATTTTGGCAAAGAAAATGAGAAATGGCTGGACGATCTTACTGTTTCCCAGGCCAGAAAATACATTGAAGAAGGCCAGTTTGCCGCTGGATCTATGCTGCCGAAGGTTCAGGCCTGCGTAGACTTTGCAAGCTCCGGCACCGGCCGTACAGCTATGATCACCCTGTTGGAAAAAGCCAAAGATGGTATTATGGGAAAGACGGGGACACAGATTCATTTGTAAGAAGTGTTTGGGACTGATAGAGTCACCAATAATAGAAATTTGACCTCAAAGCTCACTTAGATTTTTTAGCAGGGTATGGTTTACACCATACCCTTTTTATACGCCAGAGCGTGTTTGAAAAATCATTTATGATGTTTCTCTTCCTCTTCTTTCACCAGTCGCGATGTTTCTTCTGATGGTGCTGAAATCACAGCTGCTGCCACGATTTCACAAGGCGGATTCTCTTTCACCGCATCTACAGCGGCTTTCACTGCCGCTACATCACCGCTTAAAAATACAGTTGCATGACCTCCGCACTTGGTATGCCAGGTACGAAATTCTACATCTGATGTTTTCAGCATCTGGTCAAGGACAACTACTGCATTGCAGCTTCCCAGAACCTCTACCAATCCTAATGCTCCATAAGACATCTTTCATTTCCTCCTGACATGTTCTATTTGTTAATGGTCATCTTTAGTGCTGTTTCCGTGTCTGCTGTGGGGGATGCAATTACCGTATGGGAAACGATTTTACCAAGGGGCTTCGCAGTCTCCAATGCCACTTCCATAGCTGCATTTACATCGGAAACGCTGCCGCGCATTTTTACACAGGCTCCACTTTTCAGTCGGTTTCTTTCTACGCTCTGGATCTTTACATTTGCAGCCTTAGATGCTGCATCAAGAGCCACAAAGCAGGCTACCAGGTTATCCAGTTCAAACACCCCAACTGCCATGCCATCATAGTTATCTGCCATTTTTTCCTCCTTGTAAGACGGGAAAATGGGGTACTGCTCACTTTGTTCACGTAAAACGCTCACGGAACTCTTCTTGCAAGCAGAAATAAAAACACTTCTCCCGACTGCTTTCTTTTCCATTAGTATACCTTGTTTTTATCATAATTACAAGTAATTTCTGGCTGGAATCTCACACGAATTCACAAAATACAACAAAATCCCACATTTTATATTCAAATATCGTTTTCAACTGCTTCCGTGTATAAAAGATTCCATACTTTTGCTCATTTTTTCTGAAATGTCATATATTAGACAATAGCTTTTAAAGAGAGCGTTCTTTACAATTTAACATCCATATCAGTAAGTTCCTTCACATCATTCACCTTCAAAACAACCGTATCATCTCTATGTGCAGTTATCACAGCTTTACCACCTTTATCTCCATTAATGGAGAGCAGGGAGTCGTAGTATTTTTTTGTAAAAATGCAGGGGTTTCCAAGTTTTCCTTCGCAGGAGACACAGGCGATTCCTTTGCCTGATGTTTTTAGGAGGGTGATGAGCTGGCGAATTGTGGCGATGGTGAGCCAGGGCTGGTCGGAAACGGTGAAAAGGCAGGCATCAACGTCTAAGTTGGCTTTTAAGCCGATTTTCAGGGAGGAGGAGATTCCCTCGTCCGGATGAGGGTTGATGTATACGTTTACACCCATGGATCTTGCGGCCTGCTCTATTTCTTCATACTGAGTGACTACTGTTATTCTTTTATAGCACTCTCTCTGTTTAAATAATTTCCCCTTTATTTCACCAAGAGGTGCAATTACTTTATTGCATTCTATATGTTCTTCTTTATAGCCTTCCTCATTCTGCTTTTCCAAATGTTCACCGCTTTCCACTTTTTCAATACACTCTGTTTCTTCAAGCCATTCTGCCACGATCATCAGCTTCTCCAGAATATGCCGGTACATGGGCTTCCCTTCGATCTCATATAAAAGCTTATTGCTTCCAAACCGCCGACTGTTTCCAGCTGCCAGCATGATCAATGCAATCTTCATAATTTTTCTGCCTCTCTTAAACTGCCATATGCAGCTATTGTGCCTTGCTTTGCCAGGTCTTCTACTATATGCTCTGCCGGAGAAGAATCGGGCAATATGTCTGCTTTATTTAAATATACACGGTAAACTTTATGGTCTACATTTTTATACAAACCGTGAACAGAGGTTGCTATTTTTTCTATGTCTTCTGCGGTAACAGGTGCTTCCAGATTTTTTTCAAGAAAAGAGCTGGTGTATTCGGCACGGTGGGCGGTCTCGCAGATGGGTTTGCCAAGACAGTCCAGACCGATCACACTTACTACTACGTCTGCAAAATCAGGAATTGCCGGTTCCCAGTCGGCTGGAACCTTCAAGGGTTTTCGTTTCGCTCCATCTGCTTCGATCAGCATAACATCACAAAATGGAACCAGTTTCTTCAATGCGGCTTCCTCTATGGCACACATTTTTCCAGAGGTTTCTTCAATATCGGCAACTGCTGCAAAGCCGTGTTCCTTTAATATTTCCGGAACGCGCTCAATGCAAGTGCTCTTTACCAGAGGCAGCATGGGATCATATGCCATATGGGTGGTTGTGGAAATAATCACTTTTTTACCCAAAGCCTGTAATTCTTCATTCAGGCGGTAAATCAGACTTGTCTTTCCACCACCACCGACTACAGCGATCACTGGGTATTTCTCTATATCAAGTTTTAATAAGTCCAGAAAATAACCGTATCTTTTCATCCTGACCTCCTTCACGCCAATTATTTTCATGCAATGATTCATTGCCTGACTTCGTAACCATAAAAAACAATTCTATAAAAAGTACACAGGCTTCATAACATTCCCCAAGCGAAAACATGTTAATAAATGCAATGTGACCAAACAGGATCTAGAGCGTGTTTGGCAATACACCCTCACTGAGCAAAATCTCCACCACACTTCCAGCAATACATCTGGCCTTATCCGAAATGGTAAAGCAGTTCTTCTTCTCTTCTTTTCTGGGGTCGATATCGGCGATTTTCATTCCAACAGGAACATTGTAGCCTTCCTTTATAATTCCCCTTAATACGCCTGTTATAGAGGCTTCTACAGGTGTTTCTCCCACGTAGGCAAGAATCTGTCCTTTCTCTACAATATCGGCAATATGGGCCATATTATGGATTCTGCCGACACCCGGGGAGTGGATCACACGTTCTTTGCTGACACCGCCTACCATTCCGGGGACACCCGTATTTGGAATTGCCGGACCCTCAGTAATGATTCTGGCAAGATCGTGACCTCGCATGGTTTCCACAACGTAATCCACGTCTTCCCCGGCAAAAAAGCCTGGTCCCAGACCAATGGTAAGAGGTGCCATATTTCTTGAAGTTCCAAGATTTCTCTTTGCAAGAATTGCATCTACCAGAGCAGCTACCTTGCCCTGCGCGGAAAGTTCAATCATACAATCGCCTGCCGGATCGACCATAAGTGGGATTTCCCCTGCTTGCCAGACCTGCTCGCATTCTTCCAGAGAATCTATTCTTCTGCAAAGAATCCCTTCTACTGCTGCTGTCCCATCATACACAGCTTCGCAAAACGCTACCTTTCTGCGGATCGCACTTGGTTTTTCACATTCTAAGATCAATACACGATAGCCACAGCGATGCAGTCTGTGGATCACGCCGCTTGCCAGGTCTCCGCCGCCACGGACTATTATACACTTGTCACTCATATTTTTTTCCTGCCCATTTTTAATATTTTAGAAAAGGCGGGGAAGTCCCCGCCCTCTGATATTTTTGTGTTATAACAATATTGATATATGTTAGTCATTTTTTATTTAATTCAGTAATTTTCATAACAATATTGTTTTGTAATTAATATTATAACACTTTTTCCATTTACAGTATAGTATAAAATACATTTTTAATATTGAACCCACAAACAGTAGATTACTGTTCACTCCGTTCACAGCAACATGCTTCGCGATGCACAGAAATCATGCATTCGCATGATTTCGCGCCGCAATTCTCGGGTTTTCTGTGAACTATGTTCACAAAAAACACCTCGCGGAATGTCACCAGTAAACAGTAACAACAGCAGCACTTAAATTATTTACCCTCAGCTGTCATATTCTCCTTATTCACCTTCTCCACTGCATTCACAATATTCTCATACCCTGTACAGCGGCAAAGATTTCCTGCCATATGCTTGCGGATGGCATCTCTCGTAAGCTTCTCGCCCCGCTCAAGAAGCACTGTGGCAGACATAACAAAGCCTGGTGTGCAGAATCCGCACTGGATAGCGCCTTCCTCAATAAAAGCTTCCTGAATCCTGGTAAGTTCGCCGTTTTTCTCAAGACCTTCCAGGGTGCGGATATTCTTTCCCTCAGCCCAGACTGCCAGATAAATACAGGAGTCAATGGTCTCACCGTCAATGATCACAGTACAGGCACCGCATTCACCTACTTCACAGCCTTTCTTCACAGAGGTAAGCCCAAGGCGGTTTCGCAGCATGTCAAGAAGGGATTCTCTCACGTCCACATACTCAGCTACCTCTTTTCCGTTTACGATACACTGTACCAGCCGCATATCCTTTTTCATGACTGCTCACCTCCTGTTACATTCTCCGCATCAGATGAAGGATAAATTTTTCCATTTGAACTCATATTTTCGCCTGAAGTTGTCCGGACATCCGGCACTACAACTCCCATCACCATTCCCCTGCGAACACTCTCCTTCAGCGCGCGTTTCGCGATTTCTCCGCCAATCTGCAGTCGGAACGCCTTAGAAGCTCGCCAGGAATCTCTGGGATTGATTTCTTCCCTTACCAGCTCTTCCACCTTCTGGTAAAGCTCCTCGCCAATTTTCATGCCCCTCAGCGCCTCTTCCGTCTTCGCACACCGATACGGCACGGGTGCAGCTACACCAAAGGTGATCCTTACATCCTCCAGAACCTTTTTCAGAGGATCGATTCTGCTGACTACACTACAGCTCAGGGTCGCAATATCCATTGCATTTCGCATGGAATACTTAATATAAAATCCATGATATCCCTGATAATCCTTCCCAGGGATCACAATGTGGGTGAGCACATCTCCCTGATGCAGATCCACCTTACCAGGTCCCAGATAAAAATCCCTGATAGGAACCATCCGTCCACCAGTTCCATCTGCGATCCGCAGCATGGCATTCAGTGAAAAAAGTGTAGGTGCACTGTCTGCACTGACCGCACCATTGCAGACATTTCCGCCAATAGTACCAATATTACGGACTTGGGGTCCGCCAACCAAATCTACTGCTTCCCCCAGAACCGGAATCAGCTTCTGAATGACTGGATCATTGGTCACATGGGAAAAAGTAGTTCCTGCACCAATATAAATATCACCAGACTCCATCAGCCGGACTCCCTTGATTTCCTTAATATCACGAATGCTCACTAAAGATGTACCGGCCATTTTGCCCTCACGGATCTTGATCAGCACATCACTTCCCCCGGAAATCACCCTTGCATCCAGATGCTCCTTCAGAAGAGTTACCGCTTCCTTAATGGTCTCTGCATTATAATAATTTTCAATATCATACATTCCTCATGCCCCCTTTCTCAGATCAGTCCGGCCTTTGTAAAACCGTCTATCAGTCTTTGCGGTGTCAGAGGAATCTCGGAAAAGCCGATGCCAGTTGCATGAAGCACAGCATTCCGGATGGCCGGTGCACTTGGAATTGCAGGAGGCTCGCCAAGGGCTTTATTTCCATATGGTCCCATTGGATCGTTCAGTTCTACAAACTCAGCAGTCAGATCCGGAGTATCCATCATTGTCATCATTTTATAATCCAGTAAAGTCCCATTTAATGGTCTTCCTGTTTTCTCATCAATAAGAAGCTGCTCAGAAACTCCATAACCGATTCCCATGAACATACCGCCATGAACCTGCATTGCTGCAAGCTGCGGATTCAAAAGGGTTCCACTGTCATGAACATTCACAATATCCAGAACCTTGATCTTACCAAGTTTCATATCTACTTCTACTTCCGCAAAACAACAGCCGCTGGCAACTGTATTCTTCTTCACCTGTCTGGAAACCTCTGCTGTAAGGACAGAAGAATTACTCAGACTGTAATAGCTCTCCATGGCCAGATTCTCAAGGGAAATCGCAGGCTTGCCATCTGCCAGAATATAACCGTCCTCCAGTTCCAGCCGGTCCACATTACCTGGAACCAGTGTTCTGGCATATTCTAAGATCTTCTGCTTCAGCTGCTGCGCACATTCCTTCACAGCTGTACCTGTGACAAAGGACTGTCTGGAAGCATACGCACCTGTATCAAAAGGCGTCACATCTGTATCCTGCTGGGTTACAATATGTACCCTGGAAATATCCATATGTAAGGTCTCTGCTGCCATCTGGGAAAATACAGTATCCGCGCCCTGTCCAATCTCTGTAGCACCAACCTGCAGCTGTACACTTCCATCCTGATTCAGAGACAGCCTTGCACCTGCAATCTCCAGAGAAATTGGCCATACACCAGTCTTATAGGAAAACAGTGCCATACCAACTCCACGCCGGATATCGCCAGTCTGGTTCTGATATGCTTTCCGTTTCTCATCCCAGTGAATATACTCTGCTCCTTTTTCCAGGCACTCAAAAATACCGTTGGTATTCGCTGCGATTGGCTTCAGATAGGCATCTTCATAATAGCCATGGATCAGATTTTTTCTGCGGAATTCCAGCGGATCCATACCGATTTCATAAGCAATATCATCCATAAAGCTCTCTGTGGCAAAGCAAACCTGAGGAATACCATATCCTCTCATCGCCCCTGCTGTAGGACAGTTGGTATAGACGGTATATGCTTCTCCTCGGATATTTGGACATGCATACTGAAGTCTGCTGGCTGTCAGACCATTGGCTGCTATGGCATGTCCGTGGGATGCATAAGCTCCCTGATTGGAATAGGTAGTCATCTCTTTTGCAAGAAGATGTCCTTCTGCATCTACGCCTGCTTCCATGTCATATTCAATGGAGTGACGGGTTCTGGTATTGGTAAAGGTCTCCTCACGTGTAAGCTCGATCTTCACAGGGCGACCGCCCACCTGCATGGTGAGAAATGCATTCAGAGGTTCATAAAGCACCTCCTGCTTGTTGCCAAAACCACCGCCTACATAAGGCTTGATCACACGTACCTGCCCCCAGGGGATTCCAAGTGCCTGGCCAACAATACGGCGTACAATATGTGGAATCTGTGTGGAAGAAACCACCACGATCCTTCCCTTTTCCATATAGGCGTAAGAAATATTATTCTCAATATGGCAGTGCTGGACAATAGGTGTCTTATAGCTTCTTTTCAGCTTCACGGCAGCCTTCTCCATTGCGCTGTCCACATCTCCGATCGCAAAGCTGGATCTTGCCAGAATGTTATCCTTCTTGTCAAGATGAATGGGATGCTCCGTTCCACGCATGGAAATCTTCGGGCTCACGACCACCGGATATTCCTCATATTCTACTTTGATCAGCCTCAATGCCCTGGAAGCTGTCACTTCGTCCTCAGCTACTACAGCTGCAATATCATCGCCATAATACCGTACTCGTCCGGTGAGCAGATTACGGTCTGCCACATCCTGATGAGCAAGCTCCACGGACCAGGGATGTCCTGGGGTGGGATAACAATGATTCGGTACGTCCTTAAAGGTAACTACCTTTACTACGCCGTCCAGAGCCTCTGCTTCGCTGGTATCAATGGATTTTACCACGCCATTTCCGATCTTTGCATGATAAACCCTGGCTACCAGACACTTATTCAGGATCAGGTCATCTGTAAATTTCGCACGTCCTGTCACTTTCTCATAAGCGTCTACTCTTGGAACACTCTTTCCAATCATATGCTTCACCTTCTTTATATTTTTTGCAGCGGATGCCTCCAATCCGCCCTTTACCCCCTCATAAAGGAATGGCCGACGCCGTTCAAAAAACAAGTTTACGGTTCTTCTTTGAACTGATCGTCGGCCCCTTATGCTTCTTCTCTTTCCGTCTCAACCTAAAAAATATTGTACAAAATATTCTTTCAATGCAAAATTATTGTATCATATTTCACCGATGTTTTGCAATAATTTTATAAATAATTTAGTTGTTTTATCTGTATAATTTTGAAATTTCTGCAAATTCGAAGCTCTATCAGCCTGGAGCATGTCTGGAAAATCATTCCCGCAATCTTCATTCCCTGCTTTGCGGTATATTTCGCCATGGAATATTGCGTAACTGCCATAATCGCTTCTCTAATTTTTCGCCGTATAAATCCCCCGCAGATCGTAAATCGCATGTCTTGGACACTTCACTGCGCACATTCCACAGCTTAGGCAGACAGACTCTTCTATCACTGCACAGTTATCTGTAACCCGGATTGCCCCGGCCGTACAGGTCTTCTCGCAGATTCCACAGCCAATACAGCTGACTTCACACTGTTTTTTTGCCTCTGCCCCTTTACTCTTATTTGAGCATTTTACTACGATCCAATTGGCACATTCATGGACATGAATAATCTGCTGTGGACATACCTTCCCACATGACCCGCAGCCGATGCATTTTTCTTCATCTATTTCCGCCACTCCATACTCATTCAGGGAAATGGCGCCAAATTTACATTTCTCCACACATGCTCCACAGCCAATACATCCATCTTTGCATCCATTGTCCCCTGCTGTAACCCTGCACCCCCCGTTACATGCCACAACAGCTGACCGATACGGAAATTTCTTCTTTACTGCCATCTCTCATCCCTTCCTTTCATATGGTGTTTCACTAAGAGGAAGGCTGTAACGCCTTACACCATCTCTTCGGAAATAGGCATCTGCTATTGCGGGAGCGGTGGGAATGGATGTAATTTCTCCAATACCAATAGCACCGCAGGCAACCTTAAGACCTGGCTTGTCGATAACAATGGCATCGATCTTCGGAATCTCATGTGCACGGAAAAGACCTAAAGAACCATACTTGGAAATAGGTTTACAGTTCTCATCAATGGGATATTTTTCCCGCAGGGCAAATCCTATGGACATTACCACACCGCCCTCGATCTGCCCCTCACAGGACAAAGGATTTACCGCTTTTCCCACATCATGAGCAGCAACTATCTCTTCAATTTTACCTGTCTTGGAATCCAAAATACAAACCTGGGTAGCATATCCATAAGCAACATGGGATACCGGATTGGGCACATTTGCACCAAGAGGATCAGTCTTCGCAAGATATTCTGCATAATAAACCTTACCGATCATATCTTCTACGCTTAATCCTGCTTTTTTATCCTCCATCAATTTCTCACAGGCTCTTCTGCAAGCCTCACCGGTGATCAGTGTCTGTCTGGAACCGGATGTAGTTCCGGAATCTGGTGAAATCCAGGTATTACTGCGCTCGTAAATGATATCCTCTCTTTTTATATCTGTATTACTCACGATCATCTGGGTCAGTACTGTGCCAAGCCCCTGTCCAATGCAGGAAGCTCCTGAGTAGATGTGAAGCTTCTTATCCTCTTCATAAATCAGTTTCACGCGGCCAGTGTCTGGAATTCCAACACCAACACCCGCATTCTTCATGGCGCAGCCAATGCCCACCGCTTTTCCTGCTGCCAACGCAGCTTCATATTTCGGCTGTACCGCTTCTAAGGTCTCCACAAGACCTGTGGAATCGTCAACAATCTGACCATTTGGAAGTGTTTCCCAGGGCCGGATCGCATTGCGGTAACGAATTTCCCAGGGAGTGATTCCCACCTTATCTGCCATCATATTCAGAAGTGTCTCTGTAGCAAAACAGGTCTGGGTAACTCCGAATCCGCGAAATGCTCCTGCCGGCGGATTATTGGTATAGTAAGCTGTTCCCTCAATTTCAAAGTTTTCGTAGTGATAAGGACCTGCTGCATGGGTACATGCGCGCTCCAGAACCGGACCGCCAAGAGATGCGAATGCACCTGTATCCGCGGCAACCTTTGCCTTTACTCCCATGATATTTCCATTTTCATCACAGCCCATGGTCATATCCATATAAAAAGGATGGCGCTTAGGATGAACCAGCAGGGATTCTGCTCTTGTAAGCTTCATCTTAACCGGTTTCTTCGTCACATAAGTAAGAAGCGCACTTAAATGCTGCACGGTCATGTCTTCCTTACCACCAAATCCGCCGCCTACCAGCGCATTCTGTACCTTTACTTTGTCTGTACCAAGAACTAAGCTGCATTCGTGCAGCGTCTGGTGTGCTGACTGGTCTGTGGAATATACAAAAACATCTCCGTCTTCATCATAAAAAGACACGGCACATTCCGGTTCCAGAAATGCGTGTTCCGTCCATGGTGTCTCAAAATGATGGGAAATCACATATTTGGAATTTTTTATAGCCTCTGCTGCATTTCCCCGGCTGATATGTTTATATGCACAGATATTGTTCTCTTCCTCATCAAATACCTTTGGTGCATCTGGTTTCGCTGCCTCTTCAATCGTATGAATGTGAGGAAGCACCTCATACTCAACCTGGATCAGCTTCGCTGCCTTATCCGCAGTCTCTTTATCTCTGGCTGCTACAAGTGCAATGGCATCTCCCAGATAATGGGTAAGCCCTCCTATCGGAATCAGGGTATACTGATCATGCTTCAAATGTCCGATTTTATTCTCTCCTGGAATATCTTCCGCCGTAACAACTGCCTCTACCCCAGGAAGTGCCAGTGCCTTGGTCTTATCAATGGAAAGCACCCTTGCACGCGGATATTTACTTCTCAGTGCTGATCCATAAAGCATACCATCCAGGTAAAAATCGTCTGGATATTTTCCGGTACCAAGAACCTTTTCCCCAACATCGATTCTTGCTACACGGGAGCCAATATGCCAGTCGTTGTTAATTTCTTCCGGAAGTGTCCCCTCCTGCATAACTTTAGCCGCGATCCGTACTGCATCTATAATTTTTACATATCCGGTACAACGGCAATAATTGTTACGCAAGGCATATTTGATTTCTTCATCAGTGGGCTCTTTATTCACATCCAGAAGAGCTTTCGTGCACATTACCATGCCAGGAATGCAAAAGCCGCACTGTACAGCACCAGCCTTTCCGTATGCATACGTATATACCTTTTCTTCCCACTCTGTCAGACCTTCTACTGTAATGATATTTCTGCCATCCAGCAGATCTGTATCCGGCACACAGGCCTTACAGGTTCTGCCATCGATAATCACTGTACAGGCTCCACAGGCACCCTCACTACAGCCATCTTTTACAGAAGTCAGATGTAACTCATCACGGAGAAATCTGAGCAGCTTTTGATTTTTTTTCGTCTCTACCCTCTGGCCATTGACTGTAAATACTGCCATGTTGGACTCTCCTTTCTACTCCCCCCATGAAAGTCAGATGCTTTTAACTGCGCTCCTAAACTTTCACAGTGAACTATGAGAAACACATTCTGAAGGTTTCCCAAATTATCGCAACAGTCACCAAGATCTTATGCATGAGCATACTTCGGCTCGCTGCCTGTCAAAATATAGACACTGTCCACAGCCCTTAAAAAGCTGTGGACAGTATTTCTATTACCTTATTTAGTTATCAAATATCCATAATCATCGATCACTGCACAAATCAGCTTCTTCAAACCGTCATACAGTTTATCTGCCGGATCGTCTGCCTTGCAGTCTGTGATCAGGCCTACAAATCTGACCTTACAGGTCTTATTCTCTTTATCCAGAACAACAAAACCATCGTTCTTACTGTCTGCCATGTCTTTCTCATTTGCAAACAGAGTAAATTTATCCTTGTATGGTGCACTTGCGTATGGGCAGAAGCTCTTACAGTTGCCGCACTCATTACACATATAATCTACGTGAATCACCTGATTCATAGCCATTCCAGGAACCTTGATGGAAATATTGGCACGGTTCGGGCACACATCTACACAGTTCTCACAGACTTTGTTACAGGTAAGACATCTCTCTTCCTCTGTCTTCGCCTCTTTGCTGTGCTTCAGGATACCTTTCTTTTCGAAACAGTCTTTCACATCACCTGTCACAGCTGCATCTCTGGTAATCTCTTTGCCAAGAATATCTTTCACTGCCAGCTGTGCATCCCGGATTCCCTCTACGATGGTTGCTGCGCCTCTGGCGCCGTCTCCGGCAACATAGATACCACTCACGCTGGTTTCAAGAGTTTTATCGTTGACCTTTGCTTTTCCTCTTTCATCCACTGCGATCTGGTTGGCAGTGTAGAAATCGGTATCAATCTTTTCTCCAACAGCTACGATCACGGTGTCAGCCGGAACCTCTACCACATCTGCAGTCTCGGTTACACCTGCACGTCCGGAAGCATCCATCTGGCCGAGCTTCATCTTCTTGCAGAGCAGTCTGCCGCCATCAAGACTTACCGGAGAAAGAAGTTCCTTAAACTCAACGCCCTCCTCCAGAACTTCCAGAAGCTCATCCTCTGCAGCTGGCATATAGCGCTTGGTTCTTCTGTATACAAGATAAACATGCTCTACACCTTCTGTGCGTTTCGCAGCTCTTGCAGTGTCCATAGCAGTGTTTCCGCCGCCGATTACAACTACATTTTTGCCAATATTCAGCTTACCATCATTTGCCTTGAAATCACGAAGAAACTTCAGAGCGTTAACGGTCTCACCTTTTTCCAGTTTCAAAGTGCCAGGCTTGCCAGCTCCAATTGCCAGGATCACAGCATCATAGCCCTGTGCTTTCAGATCTGCCACAGAAGTGATTTCTGTATTTGTGCGGATCTCTACACCCATCTTCTGGATGAAAGAAATATCTTTGTCAATAGCAGCGTCTCCAATACGGAATCCAGGTATCACGTAACGGATCACGCCGCCGGATTTCTCTTCTTTTTCAAAAATGGTAACTGCTGCGCCCTCTCTTGCAAGGAAGTAAGCAGCTGCAATACCTGCAGGACCGCCACCAACTACGGCGACCTTCTTACCGTTTGACTCGCCAGCCTTGATCTCACCGATCAGCTGCTCATAGCCATGCTCTGCTGCTGTCAGCTTGGTGCCACGGATATTTACGGATTCTTCGTAGAAATTACGGGTACATTTGGTCATACAGTTGTGTGCACATAAGGTACCTGTAATAAATGGCAGGGCATTTTTCTCAAGGATCACTTCAAGTGCTTCTTTATATTTACCCTCACCAGTCAGTGCTACATACTGTGGAATATCCTGATGGATTGGACATCCTTCAGAACACGGTGCATAGAAGCAGTCCAGAAGAGGAACTTCTTTTGTGCTCTTTCTGTTCGGAACCGGCTTAATGTTCTTCACATGATGCCCATCAGTAATAGCATCTGCTGCCAGCTTCTTCAGTGCATCCACATCGATTCCTTCCCATTTCTTCGGGCAGATTCCTTCCACCTTATCCGCTACCTGGGTAAATCTCTGATAGCCGCCTGTCTTCAAAAGGGTGGTAGCCATGGTTACAGGCCAGATACCGCATCCCACAATTTTGTCAATATTGTAATAATCTGCACCTCCGGAATAGGAAATTCGAAGTTTTCCTGCGAATTCAGCAGAAAGTTTGGCTGCAAGGGAAATGGACAGCGGGAACAAAGCTTTGCCGGACATGTACATTTCTTCACTTGGAAGCTCATTTCGGGTAACATCAACCGGGAAAGTATTGGTAATCTTTACACCAAATTCCAGCCCCAGTTCTTCGGATAATTTCATCAGACGTGTAAGCATGGGGACTGCATCCTCATACTGCAAATCGTCTCTGAAATGGAAATCGCCGAATACCATATAATCATATCCCATCTCATCCATGGTCTTTCTTGCAAAATCATAGCCAAGAAGGGTCGGGTTGCACTTTACAAAGGTATTCAGATGTTTCTCTGCAAGCAGATAATTTGCAATGCTCTCAATCTCCTGTGGAGGACATCCATGCAGTGTGGAGATCGTAGCAGAATTACAGACATTGGATGGGATTGCTTCGATGTCTTCTCTGGTAAAGTTCTGGAACTTGTCAGCATTGTCCAAAAGCCATTTTCTGCATTCCTGGAAAATAACAGTGTCCTTTGCTTCCATCATTCCGTCAATAAAGGTATTGACCTTGTCTCCCTTAATTCCTGCAAGATCATATCCTACGGAAATATTAAACTGGAACCCATCCTGTGCACCCAGGCCGAATTCTTTTGCGATCACATGAAGGATAAACCATGCCTTGATGTACTCGCCCATCGCGTCCGGAACAGTCAGCTCAGTAGACCATTCGCAGTTATAGCCCTCATCATCTGCAAGAATGCACGGTTTATTCACACATGCTGAAAGCTCTGCGCCATCCATCTTCTGAACTGTCTTCAGCTCAAAGAAACGAGCTCCTGCATAATAAGAAGCGATGATATTCTGTGCCAGCTGGGTGTGGGGACCTGCTGCCGGTCCCACTGGTGTCTCCAGGTTTCTGGTAAAAATAGTCATATCATTCTTCGGATCTGCTGTGTATGGGCGATGTACCCCAAATACAGTGTCCTGCCCTTTTTTCTCCTGAAGGACCCAGTCCATCAGCTGCCCGAAAGGCATACATGTCATCATATCGCTCATATTTATTTTCCTCCGTTAATATCGTCAGCCAGTTCCTGTGCAGACTGACGGCAGTCAGCCATAACCTTATCTACGTCACAAACCAGCACTTCCCTGTCTTTCATAAGAACCTTGCCGTTACATACAGTAGTCACAACGTCATGTCCTGTAGTTCCAAACAGAAGATGTCCGTTTACATTGTCTGCTCTCATAGGTGTAAGCGGGTTGTAATCCATTACGATCACATCGGCAGCTGCCCCCTCTTTCAGAACACCAAGTGGTTTCTTAAAGTAGCGGTTGGCAATAATTGCATTGTTCTCAAAGAGCATCTTGGGAACCTCACCCCATGCAGCATTTGGATCGCAGAGATGATGCTTGTGAAGGATATTGGCAACCTTCCAGGATTCCAGCATATCGTGGGTGTATCCATCAGTTCCAAGTCCCGTAACGATTCCCTTATGTACCAATTCCATGGTAGGCGGACATCCGCAGGCATTTCCCATATTGGATTCCGGGTTGTGGACAACCATGGTATCAGTCTCTTTAATTAAATCCATCTCATGCTCGTTAATATAAATACAATGTCCCAGAAGCGTCTTCGGTCCAAGAATATTCCAATCGTAAAGTCTGTCTACAATTCGTTTGCTGTGCTCCTTCAGGCACTGATGAAGGTCATAGATTCCCTCTGCAACATGAATATGATAGCCAACACCGTCTGGCTTCAGTTCGTTACACAATTCCATGGTCTCATCGGAAATAGTGAAAGATGCATGCATACCCATCATAGCAGCGATCATGTCGCTGTCATCTGCAAGTGCGTGTTTGATAAAGTTCACATTCTCCATTACAGATTCTCTGGACTTGTCCATGCCGTCACGGTCGGAAATTTCATAGCAAAGGCAGGTACGGACACCAAGATCCTTAGCTGCTGACTCAATAGCACTGAGGGAACCGGTAATATGTCCAAAGCTTGCATGGTGATCAAATACAGTCGTTACACCATTCCGGATACTGTCGATGTAAGTAGCCATCGCAGAAAGTCTGGTCTGCTCCAGGGTAAGATGACGGTCAATGGTCCACCACTGTCCATCCAGAATATCCAGAAAGCCCTTGGGATTATATCCTTTAATACTCAGACCTCTGGCAAAAGAGCTGTAGATATGCTCATGGGTATTGATAAATGCAGGCATGATAACTCCGCCTCTGGCATCTACAAATTCTCCATCCGGATATGCCTTCTTCACCTCATCTGTAGTCCCCACCATAACTATGGTGTTACCATCCATTGCAACTGCACCGTTCTCTATAAATGCCTTGGATGCGTCCCGTGTGATCATTCTTCCATTACCAATAATAAGCATATGGCATCCTCCTTTACTTGTTAAAATTGTTGAATCAAATAGCACAATTCAACATTTTTTAGGATATTTTATACAGATAATGTAACACATTCCCATATAAATTTCAATAGGAAATCTAAAAATATTTTTTGCTTTCTCAAAATTTTTGTTCAAACAAACTAACTGATCACAGCCAAAACACGCTCTAGGGCATGTTTGAAAATGCTTTCTACAAGCTGTACGTCACAATTCGAGGGAGATTTTGCCCGCAGTCTGCATAAACATGAAAACAAGGCAGTCTGTCAATTAAACAAACTGCCTTGTTCTCTCTATTAATGGATTTTTCAAACAAGCTCTAATCCATAGCTGATTTTCCATCTGCATTATTCGTATATGTATCTTTATAACTCCCGGATCACATGCAAGAATTTCCGGCCCTTTTTCCATAATTCAGGATCAATTTCCACCTCATAGCCTTTGCCATTCTGCACATGCCAGTCATAAAAAGAGCGGTCTTCGTCTGCATATTCTTCCATAACATTCATGATCGTACCGCCATGCACCACAAGTGCTGCCAAAGAAATCCCATTACGGAGACAACCATTTACAGCTTTCTGGAAGCCGGTCACATTGCGTCTTTTAAATTCCTCTCTGCTCTCTCCTCCCGGAAATGGCAGTAGTCCACCAGAATCGATCCAGGACTGGTAATGTTCATTTCCGTCCAGTTCCTGATAATTTTTATTTTCAAATTCTCCAAAATCACATTCTGCAAGCTCATCAATAATATTCAGCTTTTTTCCGGGAAAAAGGATTCCTGCTGTCTGGGTACAGCGGATCATAGGACTTGCATAAACTGCCTGTACCTCCGGATAAGCAAGCTGCGCCAGCATATTCCCAGCCTCCGGACAAAGAGGTTCATCCGTTCTTTTTCCTATATATCTTTTTAACTTATTCCCCTGGGTTTCCCCATGACGAATCAGAATAAGTTTAAGCATTTTTGATCACCGTCCCAATTCCACATACTACACGTATTACCTTTTTGCTTTTTGATGCGAGATCCGTACAGACTCTTCCCACTGCCTCCCGGTATTTCCGGTCAAAAGCATCCATGGGGACAACGCCGTATCCTACTTCCTGACTTACCAGAATGATATCCGGATTTTTCTCCCATAATTCTTCTGCCAGTCTGGCCACATCTTTGTCTGCTTTTAATTCTTTTTTGATATACTCCTGAAAATCAAGGACGCCCTCTGCATTCATAAGCTCTTCTTTTTCCAGATCAGCTCCCTTTTTCCAGCAGACATCAGGATGATGTTCTTTTGCATATGTGCTCTTTCCCTGAAAAGCACCTCCAATGATCATTTCCATTGTTACAATTTCTCCTTTTTTCCCAGTTCCCGGAGCGTGTCTGTAAAAGACTTTCTGCAAGATGTACGTCACAATTTGTGGGAGATTTTGCCCAGATGAGGGCGCGTAGCGGGCTACGACAACCGAATTCGGGCAAAATATACCGCAAAGTGGGGCGTGCAGATTGCGGGAATGATTTTTCAGACACGTCTAGATAAATACAGAAACAACAGCCAGTACAACAGCCATTCCCACCTCACAAAGGCACAGAAAATAGCCTGCCAGGTCACCTGTGATCCCGCCAAAATATTTCATTGCCTTATAATGATAATAAAGGAAAACAAGTACTGCAGTTCCAAATGCCAGAATGCCCATCACAGGCTGGATCCATATCATCACCGCCAGCAGAATTCCAAGATAGACGATCAGCACATTTCGCACGATCATATCTTCTGCTTTTCTGGAAAATTCTGCTACAGTTCCATCTTTACGTGCCTTTGGAAACATCATGACACTGATTCCGGACAAACATCTGGAAACCATAAATCCGAGAGCCATGATCAAAAGTGCCCGCCTGTCCGTCCACAACTGACTGTAAGCTCCATACCATATCAGAAAAAAAGCACAGGCTGTAATAACCGCAAATGCACCGGCATGGGAATCTTTCAGAATTTCAAGACGTCTCTCCCTTTCCTGCCAGGAGCTTAATGCATCCGAGGTATCCAGAAGACCATCTACATGGATTCCACCTGTCATCATTACCGGAACCAGTACAAGAACTGCTGAGACAAAAGACGGATTAAATCCAAATTTTCCGCCTGCCCATCCTACCAGATAAGAAAGCGCTCCAATTACCAGACCGATAAAAGGAAAAAAACAGAATGTATATTTCATATTCTCCTTGTTCCAGTCTGCCATTGGCATAGGGATTTTTGAATACATGGCAAATGCCACTTTAAAATTATTCCACAGCATTTTCAATGATTTTTCCTCCTTTATGCCAGATTGGAATCCCATATACTACTTCAACCACCTCATCAGCCATTTTTCCAATGTTTTGATTAATTATCCCCAGATATTCCTGATAGCGGATGGTATCGCCCTCATAACTGGCTGCTTCGGAAAAAATCTCATTCGTGACAATCACCAGATGACGTACCTGGCTACTCAACTTTTTTATGCCTTCCAAAACGGCTTCCACAGTTTTTTCACCAGCCCCTTTTTCCTCAAACATCTCATTAGCGGCAAGATTGGACATACATTCCAGAAGAACCACAGCATTTTCCGGGAAATCCAGATTCTTCAATCCGGTATAGCATTCAACTGTCTCGAATCCTTTTCCTGCACGCATTTTCCGATGACGTGCCACACGCTTATGACTTTCCTCGTCATATGGATGCATGGTTGCAATATAGATTCTTTTTGCCGGTCCAAAAGATACTATTTTATCTTCTGCAAAAGCAGATTTTCCGCTTCCGCTTCCTCCGGTCACGACTGTCATCATATTAATTCAGCTCCTCGTACTGGTCCACGTGAATATCATCAAATGTACTTAATGTATTGTAAAGAGTAGCTCCCATATCAAGAAACGGACAAAGGGCAATGGCTCCAGTGCCTTCCCCAAGACACATGTCAGCATGAAGCACAGCTTCTTTTCCAAGCTCATCCAGAACAAGATGTGCTGCCGGTTCTTTGGACACATGACTGGCGATCATATAATCCGCTGCCTCCGGGCAAAGTCTGGCTGCTACAAGTGCGGCAACTCCGGAAATAAAACCGTCAATAAGAACCGGAATCTGTAATGCAGCTCCACCAAGATACACACCTGCCATTCCTGCGATATCAAGACCTCCAACTTTTGCAAGCACGTCTATGGAATCTTTTGCATCCGGCTTATTTAAATCAATGGCTTTCTTAATCGCCTGAATCTTGCGGGTAAGCCCATCGCTGGAAAGTCCTGCACCACGGCCAGTCATGGTTTCCACAGGTTGCCCCAGAAGCACAGATGCAACTGCACTGCTGGTTGTGGTATTTCCAATTCCCATCTCACCAGTTGCAAAAAGACGATAACCCTGAGCCTTCAGTTCTTCTGCCATAGCAATTCCTGCTTCAATTCCCTTTATGGCTTCGTCTCTTGTCATAGCCGGACCTTTCGTCATATTGTGGGTTCCATACATAACTTTCAGATCTGTACGTGCTGTAGTATCTCTTACCATTCCCACATCTACTGGCTTTACATCCACTCCACACTGGTGGCACATTACACATGCGGTAGTAGTTTCTTTTACAAAATTATCTGCTACAATTGCAGTGACTTCCTGTCCTGTCTGGGTAACCCCCTCTTCTACCACGCCATTGTCTGCACACATGGCAACAAGAGCCTTTTTTCCAAGATCCACTTTCTCTTCCCCTGTAATTCCAACGATCTGCGTAATCAGATCTTCCATTTTTCCAAGGGAATGGAGAGGCTTGGCGATGCTATCCCATCGTCTTCTGGCTGTTTTCATTTTTTCCTCATTCAGAGGCTTTATCTGTTTAAGTGTTTCTTCTAATGTCATGATTTCCTCCTGCTGGTAAATACCAGGAATTTACTGAATATGTAATTTAATGCCAGAACTACAAACTGGGTGATAAATTTGCCGGCCATATCATTCATGTGTATGATCTCTGCAAAGAACCATACGCCTGCTACTTCGATCGCCATTGTTACACCTCTCGCTCCGACAAATTTGCAGAATGGACGGATATGGTCTTTCAAAGTCTCACATTTGTCCTGAAAAACAAATTTAGAATTTACCACATAAGCAAAAAGAATTGCCAGAATAATCGAGATCACATTTGCAAGATCTCTTTGAACTCCTGCCTGGCGCAGAAGAAAAAAGCTCACCAAATTCACCAGTGTAGTACATCCTCCAAAAAACACATAACGTACCACATCACTGGCATACAGTTTCTTAATGAAAGCAGTCATGGTTTACCTCCTGATAGACATCCTCTTTTCCACGAAGAATCTGGGAAATGATATAACGTGGACGCCGTTTTACTTCTTCGTATATTTTTGCAATATAATAGCCGATGATTCCAAGACTGAGCATAATAGCGCTTCCAATAAGCAAAAGAACGATAAGGGTAGTTGTATATCCCTCTACCGCTCTGCCGGCAAAAAATTGTACCAGCGAATAAATAATCAAAATCAGGGAGCATCCAAAGCATGCCCCTCCTACGACCGTTACAAATTGCAACGGTGCTGTAGTAAAAGCCACAATATTGGTAAACGCGTATTTTATCAAGGACCAGGTAGACCACTTAGACTGTCCAGCTTCTCTGTCCCGCACCTCAAATTCCACATAAGTGGTCTTAAATCCCACCCAGGATGAGGTCGCACGGAAAAACATATTTCGTTCTGGCATAGAAAGAATACTATTCACTGCTTTCCTGTCCATCATTTTGAAATCCGAAGCATTCTGCATATTCACACCTGTAGCCTTGGACATGATTCCATAGAAAAAGCCAGCGCTCTCTTTGTGAAGCAGACTTTCCGTTCCTCTTGATTTCTTTACGCCTTCGATTACTTCCCATCCCTGCTCCCAGAGATGGTACATGGAAATCAAAGTTTCCGGCGGGTGCTGCAGATCACAATCCATAACTGCCACCACATCTCCTGTAGCCTGGGCCATTCCTGCATATACTGCTGCTTCTTTTCCGAAATTTCTGGAAAAATGAACGCCAAGAACATTTCCATCTTTTTCTCCGGCTTTGGTGATTTCTTCCCAGGTTTTGTCTTTTGAGCCATCGTCAACAACAACTAGTTCGTAGGAAATGCCGGCTTCTGCTAATACTTCATGAAGAACACGACAGGTTTTTCCTACCATCAGTTCTTCGTTATAAGCTGGCAAAACCACTGATAATCTGCTCATTTTTTCATCCTCTTCTCTGCTGACAGCCTTGTATATTTATGTTTAAAACGTGACAGCAGATCTTATTCTTTTCGATTTTTCAACGTTCCCATTATATTACAAATCCAGTGGGCAGGCAACCTTAATTGATATTCTTCAGAATTTAATAACAAAAAAACGATAACCAACCG
>NZ_JAQDKY010000019.1:0-66657 GCF_027662325.1 Blautia faecis
TCAAGCACTTTTTACAAAAAAATTTATATTTTTTTATAACATTATTTTCAAGATCCTTTTTCTTCAATCATTGACTTTCGCCCTCAGACATGATAGCGTCAATACATATAACAAATTCATTATTTTATACCCTTTCCCCAGTTTGGAGGTTTCTATGTATCAACAGCAATCACCAGCATTAAAAGAAACAAATCCTCATGGCTCCCAGGCTTTTCCCTGTGCTTTTTACCGTTTAAAACTAAGCGGACACGGAATCCTGGTCAAGCACCATTGGCACGAGGAGGTCGAGATTATTTACTTTCCCGGTGGAACCTTCACCTTAGATATTAATATGGAAACATTTGATGTATCTTCAGAATGTTTTTATTTTATTAATCCCGGCGAACTGCACAGCATACGTGCACGCTCAAAAGAAGTCTCCATGGAATACGCTGTCGTTTTCCAACCGGAACTGCTCTGCTCTCCTTTTTACGATACGGTTCAGACTCAGCTTGTCCAGCCATTGCAAAACGGGCGTCTGATTTTTCCAAGATGTATTTCTGCAAACCATCCTGTTTTTCTTATTATAAAGGAGCAGTTCCAGAACATCACTAACGCATTTTACCGCTGCAGCTTTCCTGAACAATTGGAAGAGTTTCATGATTCCTTACATATAAATTTATTCCGCGCCTCCGGAAATGCCATTGTCGGCCTGGCAGATCAGCTTCTGATCAAGGCTTCCCTGTTGAAAATTTTCGCAGAATTTTCCAGCCGCCAGCTTTTTTCCCAGACTGAAAAATCTGATGACCGCAGGGTCGAGACCATAAAAACCACAATCACCTACATCCGCGACCATTACCAGGAAAAAATTTATATCCGCGATCTGGCATCCCTGATCGGACTCAATGAGCAATACTTTTGCCGTTTTTTTAAAAAAGCAATCGGCATGTCTCCCATAGAATACCTGAATGAATATCGCATCCGCCAGGCAGTACGTTTATTAAAAGACAGCAGTCTTCCAGTGACCGAGATATGTCTGGACTGTGGTTATAACAATATGGGGAATTTTCTCAGAGAATTTCGCAAATATACAGGAACCACACCTCTGCAATATCGGAAACACAGCCAGGGGATTGAGAATCCTTCCTTATAAAACACGCTTGCACTCCCCTATGTACGAAATGATTTCCCAAACAATCTCTGGTCAAAATTTCGTATTTTTTAATCAAATTAAGGGAAGTATTTTCTTTTTCATGTATGTATAATGTACTTAGTTCAAAGATAATCATTATATATAAGGAGACATAAATGAATAGCACGAAAAAAAAATGGTGGCAGGATAAAGTAGCCTATCAGATTTATCCGAAAAGCTTTTATGACACAAACGGTGATGGAATCGGCGATCTGCCGGGAATTATTGAGAAACTGGATTATTTAAAGGAGCTGGGGGTTGACATTGTCTGGCTTTCCCCCTGCTATCGCTCCCCTCTTGCCGACCAGGGATACGATATTTCCGATTATTACGACATTGACCCGCGATTCGGAACTATGGAGGATATGGACCGCCTTATCGCAGAAGCAAAGAAACGTGACATGTATATTGTCATGGATCTGGTTGTAAACCACTGCTCTGATGAGCACGAATGGTTTAAAAAAGCCTGTAAAGATCCGGATGGAAAATACGGCCGTTTCTTCTATTTAAGAGACAAAGAAGATGGTAAGCTTCCTACTAACTGGCGCTCCTATTTCGGAGGTTCGGTATGGGAGGATCTGCCTGGCACCAACAAACAGTACCTTCATGTTTTTCATAAAAAGCAGCCTGACCTGAACTGGGAAAATCCAGAGCTCCGTGAGGAAGTATATAAAAATATTAACTGGTGGCTGGACAAGGGTCTTGGCGGTTTCCGCATTGATGCTATCATTAATATCAAAAAAGCTCTTCCTATGCATGATTATGAGCCTGATCGTGAGGACGGACTCTGCAGCATTAATAAAATGCTGGAGGAAGCTACCGGAATCGGAGAATTTCTTGGAGAAATGCGTGACCGCACCTTCAAGCCTCACGATGCTTTTTCCGTAGGTGAGGTTTTCAACGCAAAAGACGAAGAGCTCCCGGATTTTATTGGAAACAATGGTTATTTTTCTTCTATGTTCGACTTTAACGAAACCATTTTCGGAGGTTCTGAAAAAGGCTGGTACGATTGCAAAGAAATCACACCTGACGACTACAAGCGCTGCTGTTTTGAGACACAGGCCAAAATGGGGGATTTCGGATTCGTTTCCAATATTATCGAGAATCATGACGAGCCTCGCGGTGTCAGTCACTATATTCCAGAAGGTGATTGCTGTGACACAAGCAAAAAAATGCTGGCAGCATTGAATTTCATGCTTCGTGGACTTCCCTTTATTTATCAGGGACAGGAGCTTGGCATGGAAAATATCCCGTTCAAATCAATTGACGAGGTAGATGATATTTCAACTCTGGATGAATATAAAGTTGCACTTGACGCCGGACTTACCCCGGAAGCAGCTTTGAAAGCTGTTGCCCGCCGCAGCCGTGACAATGCCCGTACCCCCATGCAGTGGACTGGTGAGGAAAATGCTGGATTTACAGCTGGTACACCGTGGCTTCGGGTAAATTCCAATTATACCGCAATTAATGTGGAAAAAGAGACGATTGATCCAAATTCCGTACTTAATTTCTATAAGAAACTGATCGCTCTTCGCAAGGATCCGGAATATAAAGAAACCGTTGTGTATGGTGCTCTGGAGCCATTTATGGAAGACCGGCATAATTTAATGGCATACTACCGTAAAGGAGATAAAACTTTGCTTGTGGTTGGCAATTATCAGTGGGATGAGCAGGAAATTACACTTCCATCAGAATGCAAAAAGGTGCTGATCAATAACTACCCGGATATGGTTCTGGATGGAAATTCAGTTAAGCTGCATGGATATCAGGTGCTGGTTGTGGAGTTAGCGTAAACGATTTTCGGTCACTGTTCACTGATAACGTTCCGCGAGGTGTTTTTGTGCGCTTGGTATTTATTGTATTCCAACACCTTATTGACAATTTTTCCCATTATTACTATAATAACAAAAGAACAGGGGAGCTTGTACACAGGCTGAGAGGAAATTGTGAATTTCGACCCTATTACCTGATGCGGATAATGCCGCCGTAGGAAGTCATCATGGGTTTGATTTTTTTCGGAGACACCTCATTGGGGTGTCTCTTTTTTCATATGGCAGCAATGCAGCGTTCGGCTGGGGGCACCACTTTCGGACGCTATATAAAATTAATGCATACATAACAACAGTGCCGGTTTGTAAAAAGATTCTTTCACGTTATAACTCATAACTCGTGGAAACTGCTTCAAACAAGGCCAAGAGAAAGGAAGAAAATTATGAGAACAGCATTAACAATCGCTGGAAGTGACTCCAGCGGAGGCGCCGGTATCCAGGCTGATATCAAGACAATGATCAGCAATGGAGTATATGCCATGAGTGCGATTACCGCACTTACCGCACAGAATACTACCGGTGTAACAGGTATTATGGAAGCAACGCCAGAATTTCTGGCAGACCAGCTGGATAATATTTTTACAGATATTTATCCGGATGCAGTGAAGATTGGAATGGTATCTTCCAGCGCATTGATTGAAACCATTGCGAAAAAACTTCGCCAGTATGAAGCAAAGAACATTGTAGTAGACCCGGTTATGGTCGCTACAAGCGGAGCCAAGCTGATCAATGATGAAGCCATTGAAGCCCTTAAAAGTCAGCTTCTTCCAATGGCCACAGTCCTGACACCGAATATTCCGGAGGCAGAGGTTCTGTCCGGAATGAAAATAGAAACTGCCGAGGATATGATCAAAGCCGCTGCTGCCATCGGGGAGAAATACAGCTGTGCAGTGCTTTGCAAGGGTGGTCATCAGCTGAATGACGCCAATGACCTTCTGTGGCGCGAAGGCAATTACAAATGGTTCCAGGGAAAGCGGATCAACAATCCTAACACTCACGGAACAGGATGTACGTTATCCAGTGCCATTGCTTCTAATCTGGCAAAGGGATTTGACCTGGATACTTCCGTGGAGAGGGCAAAGAAATATATTTCCGGAGCACTTGCTGCTATGCTGGATCTTGGAAAAGGCAGTGGTCCTATGGATCACGGATTTGCAATAAAAAATGAATTCACACTGTCACATGACGAGATTACGGCAGAAGCCGCTGATAAGGAGGCAAAATAACATGACTGAAAAACGTACTTCCATTTTTGAAAACGGCCTGATCTGGTTTGGCGCTGGTGTTTCCCTGGCGGAAATCCTCACCGGAACCTATTTTGCCTCACTTGGCTTTGGAAAAGGTCTTCTTGCCATTATCATCGGACATATTATTGGCTGTACCATGCTTTTCCTCGCCGGAGTGATCGGCGGAAAAACACGCCGCAGTGCAATGGAAACCGTAAAAATGAGCTTTGGGGAAAAAGGCGGGATTTTCTTCTCCTTCCTGAACGTACTTCAGCTGGTTGGCTGGACTGCCATTATGATCTACGACGGAGCTCTGGCCGCAAACGGTGTGTTACATACCGGAAGCTGGGTATGGTGTCTGGTAATCGGTGCACTGATCGTACTGTGGATTTTTATCGGCATCACAAACCTTGGAAAAATCAACACCATCGCTATGGCAGCACTTTTTATCCTCACACTGGTACTCTGCAAGCTCATCTTCTTTGATGGCGGGACTGCACTTGCCATTGGCGAGGAAGCCATGTCCTTTGGTGCTGCGGTTGAGCTTTCTGTTGCAATGCCACTGTCCTGGCTGCCGCTGATCAGTGATTATACCCGTGAGGCGAAGGAGCCAGTGAAAGCAACTGCTGTAAGCTCTATTGTTTACGGTCTTGTAAGCTGCTGGATGTATGTAATCGGTATGGGTGCAGCGATTTATACCGGTGAATCCGACATTGCTCAGATTATGGTGAAAGCCGGACTGGGAATTGCAGGTCTTCTGATCATTGTATTTTCCACTGTTACCACTACATTCCTGGATGCTTACTCCGCCGGAATTTCATCTGAATCTGTATTTTCCAAAATTAATGGAAAATATGCCGCAATTGCGGTAACCATCATCGGAACAATTGCTGCAATTGTATATCCAATGGACAACATTACCGATTTCCTGTACCTCATCGGTTCTGTATTTGCACCGATGATCGCCATTCAGATTGCAGACTTCTTCCTGCTGAAACGTGCTGACAGTCTGGGCGAATCGGTTGACATAACAAATGCGGTAATCTGGGTGATCGGATTCGTGCTGTACCGAATTTTAATGAGAATTGATATTCCTGTGGGAAATACACTGCCGGATATGGTGGTTACCATTCTCATTTGTATGATCGTGCGAAATGTTTTAAAGAGTAAAAAATAGACTTTCACTTTAGAGTGTATTGGATAAAAGGCTTTCTGCAAGATGTGCGTCGCAATTTGCGGGAATGATTTTTCAAACACGCTCTAGCTTTCGTATAAACACTACTCGGTTCAGGAAAGTGCCAGAGATGGGCTTTCTTATAAATTCAAAAAGGGGCTGCCATTTCCCGGCAGTCCCTTTCTGTTTATTTCTGTTTATATCTGCTTATTCTTCAGTTTCTTCCAGTGTTACTTCCACAACCGTATCCCGATCATCCGGAAGCGGGTAGCTGTCGCAGGTGTCAGCGTTGAGGAAGAAGAACTGATTCTGGGAGTATTCCTTCAGGTTCCAGTAATCCGTAAGCTTTACCTCGGAATTGTCGGAAAGACGGCGGAGTTTTTTGATCTTGCCGTGGATTCCGGTGAGAGGGATTGCTCCTGCCTGGGGCTCCATAACGTGGGCGTAGATCTTATTTCCGTTGCGGGTGTAACGGCCCCATTCCGGTTTATCGATTTCAGCATAGCCACAGCCGTAGATGCTCTTGGAGTTCTCGTCCATCCACTCTCCTACTTCTTCCAGAATCTTCACAGACTCCTTCGGAATACGGCCTTTTGCATCAGGCCCCACATTCAGGAGCAGGTTGCCGCCCTTGCTGACACACTCAACCAGCATGTGGATGACCATTTCAGCTGATTTATAATGACGGTCACTGGAGGAATAGCCCCAATTGTTATTCAGGGTCAGGCAGGCTTCCCATGGTACCGGATTACCAAGCTCATTGCGGATTCCTGCTGGTGGGATCATCTGCTCCGGAGATGCGAAATCACCGGAATATTCGGTAGGATTTGCAGTAAGGATAGAACCGGAATCCTCAGCACTGCCCTCCAGACGGTTATCAATGATCAGCCAGGGCTGGATGGAACGCACCATGGAAATCAGCTCCTGGGCTTTCCATTTGTCGCACTTCATATCGCCGTAGGAGAAGTCGAACCACATCAGATCCAGCTTACCATAATTGGTAAGAAGCTCTTTGATCTGCCCAAACATAAATTCCAGATAGCGGTCGAAATCGCGGTTTTCATTGGAGCATTCCGGATGGTTGCGCATTGGATGGTGCATATCCCCATAGTGTGGGAAATCCGGGTGGCGCCAGTCTATAATAGAAAAATACAGACCTACTTTGATTCCTTCTGCACGGAATGCCTCCAGGAACTCTTTTACCAGGTCTTTGTGGCAGGCTGCGTTCATGGAATTGTAGTCAGTAAGTTTGGTGTCAAAAAGGCAGAAGCCGTCGTGGTGTTTGGCTGTGAGCACAGCATATTTCATGCCCGCCTTTTTCGCAAGACGCGCCCACTCTCTTGGGTTGTAATTCTCAGCTGTGAACTCTTCTGTGAGATGGCAGTAGTCCTCATGTGGAATCTGCTCCATGCTGCGCACCCATTCTCCTCTGGCAGGGATTGCATAAAGTCCCCAGTGAATAAACATGCCGAAACGGGCGTCACGGTACCATTCGGTACGTTTTGTTCTTTCTTCGATTACTTTGTTCATTTTATAATGTCCTTTCCTGTAACATTAGGCAAAATACTTTTCCAGTTCTCTCTTCATATCCTCTGGAATTTCCCGTTCAAAGGAAAGCTCTGGCTTGTTTGCCACCCATGTAGCTGCTGTGCAGAGAGTTTTCGCTCCTTCTTCCAGTGCACGAGGAGAAATATATTCTACCGTATCGTGTCTTGTATGCATGCCAAAGCCGTCACGGTTTAAGGTAAGCGCTGGCACACCTTTCCATGCGAAAGTATTAGAATCGCTGGCCCAGACCTGATTTTTGATAGTAACACCCAGCTGATTTTCTTCCATAAGGGTTTTCAGTTCTGCGCAGACGGTCGGATCTGCAGTTACACCCAGAACGTTTCCTCCCAGGAGCTGCCCTGCCAGGTCTACATTCAGATTAAACACATGGCTACTCATTTCTCCTTCATGGGATTTCACATAATTCTGGCTTCCAACCAGACCTTTTTCCTCGGAGCCAAACCAGATGAACTCCATAGTTCTGGCTGGTCTGTGCTCTGCGAAATGATGGAAAGCTTCCATCACCATGGCGCCGCCAGACATATTGTCATATGCACCAGGACCTTCCGGAACAGAATCATAGTGAGCTGTTACCGTAACGATTTCTTCTGGAAAATCAGTTCCCAGAATGCGTACTGCCACATTAGCGGAATTGCGGGAAATCTCGCTCTGCTGAATGTTCAGGCAGCACTGGGAAGCCTGTTTCTCCACGATTTCCACTGCATCCAGGTAATGGACAGATACGCCTGGAAGATCACCTGCCTTGCGGCGGTACTGGGTTGGAATCCGGTCTTCCCCCTGATCCAGCGGCGTGCCGCATATGGTTACAAAGCCAAGTGCACCTGCTGCTTTTATTTTATTTATCATATCTTCACGAATAGGATCGCAGACCAGCACAACTGCCCCTTTTGCCTTGGAAAGACTGATGTCGTCTCCTTTTCCCACGAAGAGAAATGGTGCTGTGATGCCCTCTTCCAGGGTGCAGGCGCCATTCAGGTAGGCACGCACCGGATAAGCCTTCTTATAAGGCTGGCAGATTACCAGCTCTGCCTTTTTCTGCTGAAAATCCGGACACTGGAAAAATTCCATGCGGGGTGTCTGAATGTAGACAGACTTTCCCGTCTGGGCTGCTGCCTGCTCCGCTTCCTTCAAAATGTATTCAGCTGCTTTGTGCTCCCCCTTAGTACCGGATTCACGGACGTATGCCGTGTCAGCTACAAACTGATACGCGCGTTGTCCATTTGGGTGAATTTCTGTGTATTTATTCATAATTTACTCCATTTAGAGATGGCTTCCGATTTACTCCTATTTAATGCGCTACATTCAGAGGCCTTGCAATTTTCCTTATTATGCCTTGCTGCGCACCTCTAGAGCACAAAGAAAACCATCTCTATATTTCTTAGAAATTCTACTATATACTTCAAAAACTACTATATCTTCTTTTAAATGCGATTTATACTTCCGGCACTTCTTCCATAATACGGATCAACATATCGCCAGTTCCAACATTATAGCCGCTGGTTGCATAAATCCCTACAGACTCGCCATTAGTTACCAGAATTAGCGGAAGCTTGTCTGGATCAACGTACATTCTTCTTCCCAGAAGTTCAATGTTTTCTTCAAAGGAATCGTAATAGATGGAAACATTCGGGAACATCTTCAGCACTTTTGCCAGAAGAGGATCCTGCTTGGCTTCCGGAGTACGAATCATGAAGGAGATGGAATTTTCAAATTCGTGGAATTTTTCTGCATGTTCCAGCATTTCATTCAAAATATGTTCCGTAGGCTCCCGGCTCTCTTCCAGCCACATGAGAATTTTCTTGCCGCCTTTGGTTAACTCAGCGCAGGTTACTGTGTTTCCGGCAGAATCTTTTACTTCAAACTCCGGAAGGGAAATACGCTCCAGCATATCGCCAAGCTGAGCTTCGCGGAGACGCAAGGTTTCTTCTCTCTGTCCGCCTTCTTTTATCGTAAATGTTTTCTCCCATGCAAACTGATTTCCGTTAGGAAGACGGTTGGTGGTGATAATCCGGTAGATTCCTGGAATCAATGCAAGCTCCAGAGTATCCCCCTTCCAGCTTCTGCCTGTAAGATTCAGGGAAACAAATTCATTTCCAACCAGACGTCCCATTGTCCAGTTCTGATAGTAGTTCCATACAGCATCAGCCTCTTTTTTCAGTGTGAGAACTGCGCCACCCTTCTGCTGTTTCAAAACGGACACAAACTGGTCTTTTACCCAATATTCCATTACCTTATTATCTGGATTCAATCTTGCCGGAATTCCCAGTGTACGGGCGATTGCCACAAAAAGTACCTTCTTGGAACGCTCGGTACCAATTCCAGATACCAGACATTCGTATGGAGTTTCCATTACGGTCTCGCGCTCGTTATCCGGGTAGGCAGTGATGTGCACCTGGATATAATTCCAGATTTCTGCCGGATTTGTGCGGAAAGCGGCTTTCTGCTCTTCTGTGAAAAAGGAGAGAATGCCTTTTCGGTATGGACGAAGAAGCTCGTCCTCCACACGGGGATTTAATACGTAATTGATATAAAGATTATAGCCGGACTCTGCACCTGTAGCTCTTGTATATGCCGCAGATTTTTCAGCTTTATAGTTACTGCACTCTGCATTAGCACTCTCAGCGCCTTGAGTGAAGCGATCTGCGCCATTCATTTCTTTTTCGCCACATTTCCCAGTACCAGACTTCGTTTTAAATTCTTTTGCACACTGCTTGCCATATTCCAAATGCTCTTCCAATACATTGCAAACACAGTCTGTGTGGTCTTTCTCCGAAAGTACATCCACCATTGCCTGGCGAAGTTCCTTCTCATCCTCGCCTGCAAGAAAAGCAGTCAGTTCCGGGTTCACCCAGTTCTCCTTCTTTTCTTTACGGATCTTGTTTGCTTCATTCAGTCGTCTGGTTCCTTCTGCTTTCTGCTCCGGGGTAGGCATGTCCGGGTTCACCGGGGTGTCAACTGGAGCAATTACATCTACAGCTCTCCAATCCTCAGCTTCCACAGTCTCACCAGTAAGAATCAGGGAAATCTCATCCTGCGCTCTGGTATCCAGATCTGCCTGTGCAAATCCTTCCATTCCCGGAAGGAACGCCAGAACTCTTACACTTCCCAAACCGGTCACTAAAGAAACGGTTCCATCTTCGTCTGTCTCTGCCTTTGCAATGGGAAAATACTCTCCCATATTCAATACCAGAAACTGCACCTGAGCGCCCTTTACAGCCGCACCCTCTTTATCTGTCACTTTTACAGAAACTGTTTTCACCTTAGCATAACGCGCAGTCTGGTTCAGCATAACCGCCGCACCTTCTTTGCCAATCACATCCTCCCCCTCTGCCGGGAAAAGATCAAACAGGCGGGAATGCACCATCATTGCTCTGGAAGAAGCATTGGTAAACCACCCCTTATTCAGGATCATAAGCGGCTCACATGCGCCTGTGAAATACCATTTTCCGTCACACCAAAGCTCCACCCATGCGTGGTTGTCATCACAGTGGGACCACCTTGGCACATACACCTGCCGCGCCGGAATTCCCACACTCCGAAGTGCATTTACCAGAAAAACAGACTCCTCACCGCAGCGTCCGTAACCTCTTCGATATACCGTAAGTGCCGGAAGTGTACGGTCATCACCACTATGATAAGTAGCTTCCTCCGCACACCAGTAATTTACCTCAATTGCCGCATCTTTCGCATTTTTTCCTTCAATTCTATCCTTCAACTCATTCCAGAAAAAGCTTCGACAAGGAAGTACCTCTTCCTCATTCACCCTGTGATCCAGAATATAATTCAAAAACATCTCCTCCGGCAGCTCTTTCACACGTTCCAGAGTATTATAAAGAAACAGTCCATGGCTTGCGAAATCCTGAATCTCCTCAAAAGAATAATTCACAAGATCACTATAAGGCGCTGTCACATACAAATACTTCATCGCCAGCCCCAGTTCTCTGCCGCACCCATCCAGTTTCTCACAAATCGTCTTCAGCGGCTCCCTGTCCGCACCAAGCTTCTCTGCTAATTTCAAAAATTCTTCTTCAATCTTCCTCTGACTGTTCTGAAGAAACATCTATTCATCCTCCTACTTTAAATAGAAAAAACGCCCTTTCACGAAAAAATTGTTCTTTTTTTGTGAAAGAGCGTCCCAGCCTCAAAGCCTTGCTAAAACTTCCCGGGCCTTTTTCACCTCAGCCTCACTGGTGCGGAAAATCTCATACTCACTCAAAGAAGGCAGTCCCATACTTACACCCTCTTTGCGGTACTTCATCTCACTGTCCAGCAAAACCTTGCCCGTCATATGATAATCTGTGATTCCGGTTTTCTCATAGATTGGAGCGATCACGTCTGCATTCACTCCTGCACCAGCCATAATGTGAATACGACCAGCACTCTTTTCCACCAGCTCTGCAAGCAGCGGCGAACCATCCACACAGTTATTCTTCTGTCCAGATGTGAGAATGGTATTAAAACCAAGAGAAATGACCTGCTCCAGTGCCTCCATTGGATCCCTGCACACGTCAAAAGCCCTGTGCAAAGTTACAGACATCCCCTTCGCTTCCTCCATAAGCTGTGCCAGATGTTCCACATCCAGGGAGCCATCCGGTCTTAGCATACCGATTACAACTCCCTGGGCACCCAGCTCCCGGAATCTTCTCACTTCTGAACGAATAATATCAAATTCATATTCAGTATAACAAAAATCACCAAATCTTGGACGGATCAGTGCATGGATCTTAATATCACTATGCCTGCGGATCTCGCGGAAAAGACTCTCTGATGGAGTTGTTCCTCCAATCACCACATTTCCGCAAAGCTCGATTCTGTCTGCTCCGCCTTTCTCAGCGGCAAGTACAGATTCCACAGAATCTGCACAAACCTCCAAAGTAAATTTGCTCATATCCTCTTTTTCCTTTCACCCAGCCTGATACTATCACATTGCAGCTATCGCAATGCTTTGCATTCTGATAATTTCACAAATTATTCCCATGCCCGCCGGTCTTGTCACTTTGTTGCTGCATTCCCGAGCTGCCGTTTCTTAATAGAGCGTTACACCAAGGGAATCCAGCATATCCTGCACCGACTGATCCGGGAATTCATCTGTGATGATTCCGTCCAGTTCATCAAGCTGTGTAAATTTATAAGATTCATTAAAATAAAATTTCTCCCGCTCCATCACGGCATATTTATGACGGCTGCTTTCAATTGCAGCCTTCTTGGTCAATCCGTCCTCCACTCCAAGAGTCGTGACGGTGTGATCCATCATATCAATTCCGCAGCTTCCCATAAATGCCCGGTCAAAGCTGTACTGCCGGATCACCTGGATTGCTGCAGAACCAAGGAATCCATTTACTGTAGGATACATGATTCCACCGGTTCCAATGGCTGTGATCTTGGGATTTTGCGCAAGCAGCTGTAAAATATCGATCATGTTGCTCACTACGGTAAGCTGCATTTTCGATTTCGCAAGAAGCTTGGCAAGCTCAATATTGGTTGTGGATATATCAAGAAAAATCGCTTCCCGCTCCTTGATCAGCGTCATGGCCTTAGCCGCGATCACCATCTTCCTGTCCACATGATAATTTCTTCTGTCGATAACATCTCTTTCCAGCGGGTAATCCTGGGAAAGAATCGCACCACCGTAAGTTCTTTTTAATTTGCCGGCATTCTCAAGAGTTTTCAGATCTTTACGGATGCAGTCCTCTGTGACCTGGAACATTTCGCTCAGCTCCCTGGTCCGGACTTTTCCCTCTTCCCGAAGGACTTTCTCGATGGCTATCTGCCGTTCCTCAATGAACATCCTTCTTCCTCCTGTTTTCTGCTGCCTTATTTATCAAAAGCCCATCTCCCGCTCTTTCAAGCGGTTAACATAACTTATATAGTACTATACATTTCATATAACAGACAGGCTTTTAGCTTTCCATTCTTTTGAATGGATACCAAATCTGCCTGTAAAATATTACTCTGCGCACTGGCTGCAGGCAACAAAATGTCCCGGTTTTACCTCAACAAGCTTCGGCTGGCTCTTATGGCAGCTATCCTTGCAAACAGGACAACGGCTGCAGAACTTACACTCCTCGCCAAGATCAATGGGGTTCGGAAGTGTACCCTCAAGCATGATTCTCTGACGGTTCTTCTCAATATCCGGATCCGGGATCGGGATTGCAGAAAGAAGAGCCTTGGTATAAGGATGCATTGGGTTCTCGAAAAGCTCCTCACTGTCAGCAAGCTCAACAAGAGATCCCAGGTACATAACACCAATACGGTCACTGATGTGCTTCACCATGGAAAGGTCGTGTGCAATAAACAGGTAAGTCAGCCCACGCTCTCTCTGAAGCTGCTCCAGAAGGTTGATAACCTGTGCCTGGATGGAAACGTCCAAAGCAGAAATGGGCTCATCGCATACAATAAAATCCGGATTTACTGCAAGTGCACGTGCAATACCAACACGCTGGCGCTGTCCACCGGAAAACTCATGAGGGAAACGATCTGCGTGCTCTGCCTGAAGACCAACGGTTTCCAGAAGCTCAATGACCTTGGCATCACGTTCTTTTTTATTGGCAGCAAGACCATGAGCATCAATTCCCTCTGCTACAATATCCAGAATTTTTCTTCGCGGGTTCAGGGATGCATATGGATCCTGGAAAATCATCTGCATTCTTCTGCAAAGTTCATGTCTCTGCTTTGTATCCAGATTCTTGTCAATTTTCGTTCCATCGAAAGTTACCGTACCATCTGTAGGATCATACAGATGGATAACAGTTCTTCCGAAGGTAGATTTACCACATCCAGACTCTCCAACCAGACCAAGAGTCTCTCCTTTATAAATCTGAAGGGAAATGTCATCAACTGCTTTCAGGATCTTTTTATTTCCAACATTAAAGTATTTCTTCAGGTTCTTGACATCAAGAAGTACCTGCTTTTCATCATTTTTCATCAGAGTTTACCTCCTGTGCCATCTCGTCAAGCATCCAGCATGCTGACTTGTGATTCTTGCCGCAATCGGTATAATCCGGCATGTATTTCTGGCAAACGATCATTGTCTCCTTACATCTTGCCGCAAAAGGACATCCAACCGGAGGCTCCATAAGATCCGGAGGAGTTCCCGGAATTGCCTGAAGCTCACCGCCTTTTTCGTGTGCTTTTGGAATAGAACGAAGAAGGCCTTTTGTATATTCGTGACATGGGTTGTGGAAAATATCTTCCACATCTCCTGTCTCAACTAATTTTCCGCCATACATAACAGCAACACGGTCTGCAATATTTGCCACAACACCAAGGTTATGGGTAATGATGATAATGGATGTTTTGATCTTTTTCTGAAGATCGCGCATCAGATCCAGAATCTGTGCCTGGATCGTTACATCAAGGGCTGTGGTCGGCTCATCTGCGATCAGCACCTTGGGATCACAGGCCAGTGCAATGGCGATGACAACTCGCTGTCTCATACCACCGGACAGCTGGTGCGGATACTGGTCGTAACGTGCCTCCGGATTGGAGATTCCAACCAGGGAAAGAAGCTCAATGGCTCTTGTCTTACGGTCGGCTTTACTCATCTCCTTGCGGTGCTCTTTCAGCATTTCCTCGATCTGTTTTCCAACCTTCATGGTCGGGTTCAGGGAAGTCATGGGATCCTGGAAGATCATGGCAATCTCGCTTCCGCGCACCTGCTGCATCTGACGTTCTGAATATTTGGTCAGATCATTTCCCTGAAACATTACGCTTCCTTCTACTACTTTTCCATTCTTTGGGAGGATTCCCATAACACCTTTCATGGTAATGGATTTTCCGGAACCGGACTCTCCTACTACCGCAAGTGTCTCCTGCTCATTCAGGTAAAAATCCACGCCGCGCACAGCCTGGACAACGCCCTTGTGCGTCTTGATGTGGACTGTAAGATTCTTAACTTCTAATATTTTTCCCATAGCTGTACCTACTTTCTCATCTGCGGATCAAGGGCATCACGAAGTCCGTCGCCCAGAATACTGAAGCATACCATAATCAGTACGATAACAATTGCCGGGAAAATCAGTACATGTGGATACATTCGCAGTACCTGATAACCACCGTTGATCAATACACCAAGGGAAGCCTGCGGCTCTGCCAGACCAATACCAATGAAGCTTAAGAATGCCTCGGTAAAGATAGCGCTTGGGATTGTGAACATCACGTTGATTACGATAACGCTGACTGTGTTCGGGATCAGATCCTTCATAATAATGTTGAATTTGCTGGTTCCAAGAACCTGAGAAGCAAGTACGAATTCCTGATTCTTCAGTTTCAGGATCTCGGCACGAACCAGTCTGGCCATGTTTACCCATCCGGTAATGGAAAGTGCAGCGATAATAGTTCCTACACCAGCCGGGAATGCCATCAGGAAAAGGATTACAATGATAAGGCTTGGGATTCCAACCAGTACCTCAATAATACGCTGCATAACAGCGTCTACCTTTCCCCCGAAAAGAGCGGAAACAGCACCGTAAAGAACACCTACAACCAGATCCAGGATTGCAGCTACCAGTGCGATCATAAGGGAAATTCGGGTTCCCATCCAGGTACGTACCCACAGGTCACGTCCAAACTGGTCAGCACCAAAAATGTGTGCTGCGCTTGGAAGTCCATATACATTGTTATAATCAGTGTCTCTAAATGAATATTTACTGAAGATCGGTGCAAAAATGGCAAGCAGGATAATTCCGATCAAAATAAATAATGCTACAACTGCTGCCTTGTTTTTTTTCAGACGGATCCATGCGTCAGCCAGCATAGTGGAAGCAGGAGCTGCGATGTGCTCTTTTTCAGAGGCTTCTACTTTCGCTTTCTGATACATGCTGCGGTCAATTTTTGATTTGTCCACGATCAGCTCTCCTTTCCTTTGGCAAGACGAATTCTCGGATCAATAAGAGAATAAGCCAGGTCAACAAGCAGTACAATCAGCATATAGAATGCGGCATAGAAAATAGTAATACCCATGATCACCGGATAATCATTGGCCTTGATACAGTCTACGAAAAGGCTTCCGATACCAGGAATACTGAAGATGTTCTCTACAGCAAGAGATCCTGTCATAAGGTTTACTACGATTGGTCCTAAAATAGTTACAACCGGAAGGATGGAGTTGCGGACTGCATGACGCATAAGGACTTTCATCTGGCTCAGCCCCTTGGCTCTTGCAGTTACGATGTAATCCTGATCCAGTACATCCAGCATTTCGGTACGCATAAAACGGGCAACCATAGCTGTTGCACTGAACGAAAGCGCAATGGACGGCAATACGGAACAATTCCAGCCAGTCCAGAATCCAACCGGGAGAGCGCCCCATTTCAGACCTATGTAATACTGAAGAAGGGCTGCGGCGACAAAGTTCGGCACCGAGACTCCAAGCACTGCCAATATCATAGTAAAGTAATCAATTCCGCTATTGTGCTTCCAGGCAGCCAGGATTCCTAAAATTAATCCGATTGCAAGTCCGATCAGTACTGCCTGGATACCAATCAGCGCAGATGGTCCGAGACGACCTGTGATAACCTTGGAAACGTCCTGGTTTACATAAGTAAAGGAAGTACCCAGGTCTCCTTTCAGCATGTTTTTAATATATTTCACATACTGCATTGGAAGAGAATCATTTAATCCATACATTTCCAGCACACGTTCCTGCTGCTGAGGTGTCATAATACTAAAACGCTCAGCATCAAAAGGTGTACCTGGAAGATTTTTCATCATGAAAAAGGTACAGGTTACAATTACCCACAAGGTAACCAGAATGTACCCTAATCGCTTTAATACATATTTCAGCATGACATCACCTTTTCTGTTACTGTGCACGTAGTGAACAGTACTCCTTTTCTTTCTGTGAAAAACAGACCGTATACCGGCTGTGTAAGCCACTGCTGTATACGGTCCGTTACTTATTCCTTAAGGAATATTACTTGAATTTGAAGCAAACCTCTGAGATCTGTTTCGCTGCCAGTTTATATCCAACAATCACCTGAATAAGAGATTATTCGAAAGAAGCGTACTTGAACTCAAGCGGAACACCGATTGGATGGCTGATCAGGTTCTTGACATTGGATTTTGTCAGAACAGCGGAACCTCTGTGGTATACAGGAGCAACAACTGCGTCTTCCTCAACCAGCTTCTTCTCAGCTTTCAGCATGTCATCAAGACGAGCTGCATCGTCTGTCTGAGTCTTAGCATCAGAAATCAGTGCATTGTAATCTGCATCGTTGTAGTTTCCACGGTATGGAGTTCCGTTTGTCCACAGATCAAGGTATGTCATAGCGTCATCATAGTCAGCACCCCATGCTGTTACAGCAAACTGATAGTTGTTGGCATCCATCAGCTCTCCACGTCCCTGTACAGTCTTGGTATCGATTACTACGTTCAGACCAAGTGTTGTAACAAGCTCACTCTGGATAAATGTTGCAACGGATTTGGATACAGAGTCATCAGCTACAAGAAGAGTAACCTCTGAAGGTGCGCTTCCAAGCTCCTCAACTGCTTTATCGTAGTACTCTTTTGCCTGCTCCGGATCATATGGGGAAACATCTCCGTTCAGCTCACGGAATGTCTTCTCTCCATCACCGCTCATGCCGTCTGCTACAAGACCAAATCCTGGTGCAGAACCATCAGCAAGAATGTTATCTGTAAGAGCGCTTCTGTTCATAGCAAGAGAAATAGCTTTTCTCATGTTTACATTGCTCATTACGTCATCTGTAAGGTTGAACTGTACATAGCTTGTACGGAAGTCGATCTCCTGGGAGAATTCCGGATCATCCTTGTATGCTACTACGTTTGCAGAATCAAGTTTAACCTGGGAAAGCTCGCCAGCCTGATATGCGCTTAATGCAGCTGCAGCATCTTTGATTACACGAACCTGTGCATCTTCGATTGCTACGTTGTCTTTATCCCAGTAATTGTCGTTCTTAGCGAAAGTAACGCCTACAGCCGGATCATAATCTGTGATCACGTACGGTCCGCAGTAGAGCATGCTGTCTGGGGAAAGAGCGAAGTTTGTGCCCTGCTCTTCACAGAATGCTTCGTTAACCGGGAAGAACATATCCATTGTAGTAAGGTTCAGGAAGTATGGTGTCGGGCTCTTCAGCTGAACTTCCAGTGTCTGATCGTCAACAGCCTTAACGCCTACCTCAGAAGCCTCAACGCTTCCCTCATTATACTCCTGACCATTTACGATGTAGTCTGTCATAATGAAGCTGTAGCCGTTTGTTGCGTCTGCGCTCATCTGTTTCAGCCATGCATATACGAAATCTGCTGCTGTTACAGGCTCACCATTGCTCCACTGGATTCCGTCTCTTAAGTGGAAGGTGTATGTAAGCTTGTCATCGGATACCTCATAAGTATCGCAAAGAGCTGGCTGAGGCTGGTTGTTCTCGTCCATACGGAACAGTCCCTCTTCTGCCTGGTTCAGTACCAGGAATGCATTCTCCTCGGATGCAGCCCACGGTACCAGAGTCTTGATCTCGAAATCAGTAGCAACGCTAAGTGTCTCTCCCTCTGCGAATACTGCTGATGCACCTGTAACAGTCATGGTGAGTGCCATTCCAAGTGCTACTGCTGCTTTCATCATTTTCATAGTTTTTTCTCCTTTCTTATCCGTCCTTAATGCCGGTACGGTAGTAAGCCTTTTCGGAAAGCGGAAGCGCCTGCTGCCGCAGGTGTTTTCTTATAAAAGCAGGACATTTTTTAGAAAATATTTTATAAAAATCTGGTGTCGATGCCTTTATAGCAAAAAAACATTTTCTATTTAGCAACTTAGTCACGATGTAGTTTCATGCGCCTTTGCATAAATAAAAAATGTTCTCTTTGCCCGCCTCTTTTTGGTAATTTTAGTATAGCAAAGTGTTGTAGTGTTGTCAATTGTTTTTTTATTATTCTTTATTGCTTTTTATTGTTTGGAATTGGTTTTGTATGAATTATGTATTTATTTTGTACAAATTCTGCTTTTTTCGAGGAAAAACGAGTAAAAAATAAATAATAAATTCCAACGAAATTTCCTATTACGCAAAAAATGCCAGGTTAATTTTCCTGGCATTTTTATTCAATATTCAATCTCTACATCTTTTTTGCTGATCAGCCCATTATCCAGGGGATACCAAGTCTCCAGGTACTGCGTTTCCTCATCCTCTGACGAATTCAAATTCAGGATTGTCCTGGTTGTCACCATTTTGCCTGAAGTATCTTCCTTTCTGATTTCCGCCAGAATATAGGCAGTGTCTGCTTCTACCCTCAAGCTATCCGGCACCTCAGATGGCTTATAGGCAGTCTGTTTCAATACCTGATTCGCCTCATTCATCTGGTAAATGATGGTCCGCACCGGCTTGTACATAGTGGCAAACTGAACCGTCACTTTACAGCCTTCTGTCTTAGTCTTTCCATTTTCCACTGTAGTAGTTTCACCGGAAAGGGTAGCTGCCATAGTGTTTCCTTCTGAGCCTCCCACACCGTTGGAATAGCCGTTTCCAGCCATGGCATAAATTTCCCCGTTTTCTTTCTGGAAAACCGGATTTACATACTGGGTGTGTTCTGACTTGCCAGAGACCTGGTAAACAGTGGCGCTGATTTCCTGTGTTTCTCCATCATCGGTAACGTTGTAGTTCAAATACGGATCTCCTACTCCGTCGGAGCAAAGATTTCCTACAGATGTATTTCCATCCTCATCTTCGGTCACTGGCATTAAAATGTATTCTCCTTTTATGTCTCCAAAGGAAATTTTCCACTCAGAAGAAGACTGGGCACCTTCTTTATCCACAGTTGCCACAAGTTTCCCCTCATAACGGCTGTCATTTCCTATGGTGATACTGCTGTTGTTCATAAGGGAGGCGGCATGGTCGTTCAGATAGCCTTCCATATCATATAGGTCCAGATATTCGGAGGTGATAAAGGCGCCGATCAGGCGGTCACCGTTTCCATCTGTGCCGGCTTCTGGGACTGCAAGAGTACAGCCGCTGGCTGTAAAGGCCATGAAAATAACCGATAATTTGAACAAACTTTTTAACAGATGATTGTTCTCCCGTCCCTTCAAAAATCTTTCTGCAAGATGTGCATCACAATTTGTGGAAAATTTTCTCCAGATGAGAGCACCGCAATGGACCACCTTAACCGATTTTTGGTGATATTTTGATTTCCTAATCTTCATTTTCGTCCTCCTCCAGATTTCCATCAAATTTTAAGATATCGCCAACATCGCATTGCAGGAAATAACAGATCCGGTTAATGGTGTGGAACCGCACGCCCTTGGCCTTTCCGCTTCTGAGGACGGACAGGTTGGCTTCTGTGATGTTTACCAGGCTGCACAATTCCTTGGACGTCATTCCCCGCTCTTTCAATACGTCTTCAAGGCATACTTTTATTGCCATAAATCATTTCCTTTCATTATTGCAAATTGCTCCATATTAAATAGTCAACGATATTAAATTAAGAGTCGTTACCTGAATACCCTTGCTTCTTCCTATATAACGAATCAAGACACTTGCAGTCCGGCTATCATTTATATATCTCCATACGCTTAAATAAACAGGTCATTATCCTCTTTCAGTCTCTGCATTTCCCTTATATACTTTGCAAACAACAGCACTGCCAACACAAAGGCCAGGGAAAATACCGGGACCGCCACCACATACTCAAGCTGATAAAGGCTGCTCTGGAAAAACAATTGTAGTAGGTTAAATACCGCACCCAGCCCAATAGTGGATGCTAAGGTCCACACGCAAAAGTGGGAAAGTTTTTCCGCCAGTTTTACACTCTCTTCCTGATACAGGTCTTCCTTCATTGCAGCCAGAAGCCTTCTCGCCAGGAAAACAACTATAATATTCAGTACATATGGCAGAATACGGACTGCAAAGTTGAGGAACAGGAAAACATAAGTAGGGGTAAGGTTGGAAAAAGTAATAAAACCGTCGCTTAGCTCTATGCCTGTATTTCCCTTCTGTACCGTTTCCAGATTCTGAAGCAGCCCTCCCAGCTCCTGTCCAAAGATGCCATACACCAATACCACGCTCACAGTGCCAAGAAGGAACCAAAGCCCCTTTTGCAGTTTCTCCGTTCCTGCATTTTTATAATGAAGCAAAATACGGATAAGCAGGTAACCCAGAAGGACGGAATAGAAGGTACTTCCCAGGGACCATTTCCCGGTGCCTGGCACTCCGGTGGACAAAAGTCCCGGATTGATCATGTAATATAGGGTTACAAAAAGAAGAGCGCTGATAACCAGAAGCATGAAATCCAGGGGTTCTGATTTCTTGCGCCAGTGCAGGAATCCCCAAATTCCAGCAGGGATAAGTCCCAACAGCATGTATAAGATGATTGCGACCACATTTCCTACAGCCCCAGACAGCGACAGAACCCGCAGGCCAGCTCCGATCTGCTCAAAAGGGAATGCGATCAAGGTGGAAAACAGGCCGGATAAGCTGCGCTGTAAAATACAGAACAGGGCGCAGGCGGCCGCTTCCACAGATAAGAGGGTAAATAAATGTCTTTCTTTCATGGGGAACCTCCTTTTTGCAGATATCGAGAAAATCCGCTATCGTGCTGGATTAAACTATCTAATCCTTTACTATAGATTTCTTTATCTGGTTTATAAGAATTATTGAAAAACGATAATTTATAATTTAATTATAGCTTAAAATTATCGTTTGTCAATAATTTTAATAATAAAAAAATTGCCAGGCAGAATTTTCACGCTCTGCTCTATCCAATGGACAGAAGAAACGTTTTTATTTTCTTACCTGGCATTTTTCACACAAACCTATTTTGTGCACACTCTAAAGCGTGTTTGAAAAAGGCTTTCTGCAAGATTGTGCGTCACAATTTGTGGGAGATTTCGCCCGGATGAGGACGCCGTAGCGGGCTACGGTAACCGAATTCGGGTGAAATATACCGCAAAGTGGGGCGTGCAGTTCCTCTTCTCTTTTTCAGTAACTTACTGTGTCACATCTCCAAGCACGATCCGAATCAATGTCTTGTCCAGCATCAATGTCCTGTTCCAGGGATTGATGATCACGCCGCTGATTTCTTCCTCGGACAGCGCTGCCTCAAGTAATTTTCCAATGTCTGTCATAAAGGTTGACATAACACTTTTGCCGCCTTTCAATTCTTCGTCGAAGCTGGTAAAAACCGCCCACCAGTTCTTACCGTCGGAGGTTTTTACTGCCTGTAATTTCATCTGACCAGCTGCCCCGTTTGGCTCTACGGCGATGATTACCTGACCGTTTTCACGCATGCGTCTTCGTACCACGGTCAGTGCATGAGCCAGCAATTCTTGCGTTGGCTGCTGCTGAAGTGCCGCGATTGCATCCTCGATTTTCTCATTTCCAAGTAAACCTTCATCTGTTTTATCCATATCATTACTCTCCATTGAGCTAATTTCTGTATTAGAGCGTGTTTGAAAAAGGCTTTCTGTAATCTGCCGCTCTTTGATTATACCCTTTTATAAATGATTGGTTCATCATATCCAAAAGTTCTCTTCCCGTTAACTTCCATACTTTCAGATACTTCCAGACAACGATCGGAAAACTTTTCCCAAAGTTTAAATATCATTACCGGCGAAAACTGGCTTATGCTGCCGCCTTCCCAGATTCCGTCCTTTTCATGGTAAAGTGCGGGAGTAAATTTTTCGGATTTTTTCAGTTCCGCGTAATCAACCTTCTTCATGGATGCGTATGAAAATACCTTCTTATCTTCTCCTTCTGGAATTTCATAAGAGGAAAGTAAAATTCCCTGTTCTGTTTCTGTAATAAGAAAAAGATGTGGTGATGCATGACGTTTTCCATTCGTTTCATAGTAGCTTTCTTCAACAACAAATCTGCCATTGAAATCCTCCGGAAGATTTTTTATTTTGTCATTGCAGATTGTATTTACATGCTCGGCATATGGATATGTTTTCCCTTCCGCCTGCATCTTATCAAACTGCTCCTTGTTATCAAAATGTCCTGTCATCATTTCTGTAAATTCATCAAGTTTCATCTTGGTATTTACCTCCATAATCAATTTTTTAATGTTAGGAGCAAAAATTCCCAACTATAATATCCACGGAGCATTCCAGGCAATACATTCCCGCACTCCATATCATATGGTAACCGCCTGAATTTCCTGAAATAGCATTACTGCTTCAGCTTAACCTGCTTTGGTCTTGGATATACCTTTGGCAAGGATAATAATAAGCCACAAAAATAGCCGCCCCGGTCTGGTAAACTAGGCGGCAATTTTTGTCACATCATATATCGGACTAACCGTCTATCGGTAGCACTCTTTTTCTATAATCATATTATCACGCAGCTGTGTAAATGTCAAAAAGTTCTTTTTCTATTAGAAATAGCCACCAACGCGAACTGGAATTTCTGGATGAGTATAATATGCGGAAAATAAACTTAATTCCATTTTAAATATAGTGCTGAGTTTCACTGCCATTCTTTAACACCATTTTCACCACACCAAGCAATGCTGCAAATAAAACACCTGCAACCGGCCATACAATCCATGTAATATCCCAGCTCATCGTCCAGAAGCTCCATGCAAGGTAAATCGCTGTAGTCAAGCACCAATATACACCAGAAAACGTGTCCGTCTTTTTCTTAAACAGTTTTTCTTCTTTTGTATATTCGCCTTCCTGAAGAAGGGTATCGTAACTGCTTTTTACCATCCCAACACGAATCAACAGATTTACTCCTATTGCAAGTATGAATAGCAGCAATCCAACGGAAAGGCCACAGTAATAGTCAGACGCTTCCATGGCTTCGGCAATAATTGTCGGAATCACTGCCAGTATACAAAGCACTACCCCAACAGCTGTTCCTCTGATAAAAATCGGTTCATAGAAATCTTTTTTTTCTCGTACCATTCCAGATACACCATACTCTGTTTCAAAGCATTCTTTTTCAAAATGTTCCATATGAGATTCACGCATTCCATATGTAATAAACAAAAAGACGGCTGCTGCAACCATTCCAAGCAAAAAAACACATCCAAATACTGTTGCCAGAGATTCTGAAACATGAAATACGCCATCTTCTGCCATTGTCTCAAGAACAATCAGTAATATTGGACTTGAGATACACATACTTGTTGCATTTGCCACTACTTTGGATCCATTTCTTTTCATGTCAAGAAATTCATTTGCATTCTCCATAGTTACTTTTTTCAATGGTTCTGCATAGCTTTCAGTACTTTCGTGATAGGTGATATTTTCTGCTTTCATTTCATCTTTTAATAGATAATCTGTACTGACACCAAAAAGCTCCGACATCTGTAAAATTCTTTGCAAATCCGGAACAGCTCCTGCACTTTCCCACTTAGATACTGCCTGTCTGGATACGCCCAACTGATTGGCTAGTTCTTCCTGTGACCATCCATTCTTTTTTCTTTCCTCTGTAATCTTATCAGCTAAAATCATTTTTTTCTCCTTTTGCAGATTTTATGAGCTAAATATAGCAGTTTTGCTGTTTGCATTCCACCATTTCAGGCTGTAAATCTGTCAACCAGCAGTTGCAAATCACAAAAGGACTCGATGAATCCCGATTTTCCAGCAATACAAGCATGAAATTATTTATCATCTGTATTGTTTTCCTTTTTCTTATGCGTCGAACCTAGGCAAAGAAATGAGGAACCAAGACATAACCATACTATAGCCATAGAATTTTCATTTCCACTCGTAAAGCCAATAGCTGACGCTATGAAAAACAGAACTGATGCAATATAAAATAAGATTGGTTTGTTTATTCCTTTTTTCATAAATAAGAAACTCCTCCAAATACCGATTGTTTTCTTGGCACCGTTTTGGCATCGGAAGCCTTAGTCGAAAAGATTTTTTTCCACGGCTAACAAATGCTGCTCTACCAACTTTATATTGCACCGGTAGTTTTTAATTGTTATAATCGAAACATGGGTGCTACCATAACGGTAGGCGGTTAGTCCTTCAACAGAGGGACTGTGACCCTCTGATTACATAGAAACCTGAAAGGGAATCCACTGGAAAGGAGGGCTAAGCCAATGAGTATTGTGGACTTCATAGCAGTAGTGAGCTTCGGCTTAACCTGCTTTAGTATCGGATATACATTAGGCAAAGATAATCATAAACCACAAAAATAACCGCCCTGTCTGCAAACTAAGCGGTTATCTTTGATAGATATTCTAAATAGTAAAACGGACTAACCGTCTATCGGTAGCACTCTTTTTCTATAATCATATTAGCACGCATGTGCAGAAATGTCAAAAAATTTTTATTCTACTTTTTGAAGTTTTGACATATCCAATCCATGCCGGATAATCATCAGAATATCCCATTTTTAATTCTATGTACATTAAATTGTTAATCATTCTTATTCTCTCCTGATTCCAAATTTTGCAACATCTCAACAAACTGGAAGCTGTAAACCTGATTGTTCCTAAATTAACTGTGGCATACCATTGATAAACATATGCCATGCCTGTCATTTTTCGCACTAAGTTTCCATCCGTGCATTTCAACGATTTCTTTTGAGAGGGCAAGCCCTATTCCGCTGTTTCCGTTTTGTCCCGTATGAAAACGTTCAAACATATGGGAAAAATCCTCTGTGCTAAGTTCTCCTCCATCGTTCCAGATGGAAAGGACTTGATTTTTCCACGATATTTCGATTTGACTACACGCATATTTTACGGAATTAGTTATCAGGTTAGCAACAGCGTGTTCCAGCTTCTCCGGGTCTCCGTTGACATATCCTTCGTCCAGTTCTAACGATACTGAAAGGTTTCGCCTGTTCACAATTCCTTCAAGCGGCATCAAAATATCTTGAACCAGTGATGCCATTTCTATTGGTTCACACTTTAATGGTTCCGTACCGCTTTCCATTTTTGATAAATACAGGATATCCTCAATAAGTTTACTCATACGCTCCGTCTGAGACACTATCATTCTGCCCGCTTGAGAATAATCGGTAATGACTCCCATTTCAATCTCCTCCGCATATCCGCAAATTGCCATAAGCGGGGTTTTTAATTCGTGAGATGTATTTTCAAAAAAGGTCTTCTGAGCTTTGTCATTTTGTTCAAGTTTTTTCCCGAGAAAATATCCAATGGCAGCACCGAGAGCGGCAATGACAAAAGCATCCAGCAAAACACCAAAACTGATTTCTTTTACGAGTTCTGGTTCGCCGGTAACATCCACATAAGCAAGTAATCTCTCATTGCCGTCTTCGTAATACTCTGTTCTGGCTTTCATATAATAAGTTGCTTCGTTAATTTTTGCCCTTTGCATTTTATCAGACGGGTGTGTTTCATACCAGTCAATAAGTTTCTTCTCTTTGGGTGTCAAAATCTGATATATGTCATCCCTGTTTTCTGAATCTGCCCCCATATATACAAGTGAGGCATAATATAAAGAGCCCGTATCATTTTCAGATTCGTAATTCAAATATTCGTCTGAATCCAAAGTAAAAACGTTTTTAATTGCATTCTCAGCTCTCAGCTCTATTTTTTTATTAAAAACTATGTTCAGAATCAGCAGGCTCAAAAGCATGGCTGCCATAACGGCGGAACCTGTAAGTGTGGCAATTTTATAACGTGTCTTATTCATTACAATCCTCCAGTTTATAGCCATAGCCCCAGACAGCACTAATGCGAACTTTGCTGCCTGCGGTCTTCATTTTCTGCCTGACTCTTCTTACTGTCTCATCGACAACTCTGGTTTCTATCTCCGTAGAATCTATTCCCCATACTTTGTCGAGAATTTCATTCCGGGGGATTGCCGTTCCACCATGTTCCATAAGACATCCCAGAAGCGAAAATTCTGTCATAGTCAGACCAATATCATGCTCTTTCACAATGGCATTATGCTTCTCCCATGAAAAACACACATCACCAAAGGAAATATCTGCCTTTACCGGTATATTCATTTCAACTCTTCGGAACAACGCATTTACCCGGACAACAAGAAGTGACGGCGAAAATGGCTTAATCAGATAGTCATCCCCTCCATACATAAATCCCTTCATATGGTCAGACTCTGAATCCTTTGCCGTCAAAATAATAATAGGAACTGATGATATTGTCCTTAGCTTTTTACATATGGAAAGACCGTCTGAACCCGGCATCATAATATCAAGAATAACAAGATCACAGGGCTTCTCCTGAAAAGCAGAAAAGAGTGTATCACCATTCTTGTATGCTGTTACCTCATATCCGGCATTGGATAAAAATTCTGTGAGTATTTCTCGTATATCCTGTTCATCATCTGCCAAATAGATTTTTTTTGCCATATCTTTAATCCCACATGAGGGGAGTCCCTCAGAAATTCTGTGAGATTCCCCATATTATATCTTTCAAAATCAGTATGTCTGTATTTTAGTTCCACCTGCTTTCGCTTCAAGAGCGATTGCCTGTGCCTCCAAAGCATCAATCTCATCTGAATACTTCGCATAGCGAGAAGCAAATTCCTCGTCAGAGAGGTTATCAGAGCCGTTATAAATATTGTCATAGATTGCATCAATTTTATTGTAAATACTGTTAAGCTGATTGACTTCATCTTCGCTCAAATTTCCATAGTATCCCTCATACCAACCCGCTTTCTTTTCAAGCGTTTCAATCTGTGCATTCAGTGATGTAATCTCGTCATCATACTTTGCATAGCGGGCTTCGATCTCATCGTCTGAAAGATCATCGTCCGTCCACACTTCCGCATCAATTTCTTCGATTCTTTCATATGCTTTCTGAAGCTGTTCTGCTTCCTCTGCGGTGAGCTTGCCTGTATCATACAGAGCATTACACTCATCCTCGGAATATTCATATTCCTCGTTGTCGATCCACCCGGCTTTTTTATCAAGCTCCTCAAGGCGATCCATGAGGGTATCGGTTTCATCCTGATACTGATCGTATCTGGCATAGATATCTTCAGCAGAAAGACCATCTGCATCTTTCATTACCTCTTTGTCGATAGCGTCAAGTCGGTCATAAATGGAGTTAAACTCTTCAATCTCCTTCTGAGTGAGAGAACCATAATCTACATTTGTTTGTGTTACCTCTGATGTAGTCACTGTCTCCTCCAGTGTCTCCTTCTGGGCAGCCATGGCAGGAATACCTGCGGATGTAGTCATTGCTGCTGCAAGTGCTATTACCGTTCCTCTTTTGAATAATCTGTTCATCATTTTAGTTCCTCCTGATTTTTTATTTACCGGTTGTTCGGTATGGCTAAAGTATAGCTCAGGCAAATGTAAAAATATCCTTAGAACAGTCATGAAAATGTCAAGAAAGTGTAACAGCACAAGATTTCCTGTAAACCATATTTACTCTCGCCTCTTAAGGGTTACAATCTTTTTTCAAATACCCACAATTTTTCTAAATCTGCAATTCTGATTTACCTTCACCTTATTTTACCATAGTGCTTTCTAAAGTGCTATTCTAATATATACAAAAGTGTAAAAGAGCGATCTCTTCTCTCACACTCACACATCCTCTACAACTTCTGTTCCCAGAATACGCACCACTCTGTCATATCTGTCCGAAGTCTCCTGTAAACGTTGATTATCATTTGATAATTTTCCATTTTCCTTACGTACATCGTCTAACTGTTTCTGGATATTATCACATTCCTCAACAGATTTTTGATATTTATTTTTCCAGCTTTCTACCATTTTGTTAAGTTCTACAACCTTTCCAGCTAATGCAGCAATCTGATTCTTCATCTTGATAAACAATGGCTTGATTTTATTCTCCCTGTAAGGTACTGCACGTTCAAATGTTCCTCATGAGTACCTTTCTGTTCCCATTCAATACCATGCTGTTTTGCAATCTCTGCCAGAACCTTTTTTTCATGGTTCATCCACTGGTTTAACTCTGTATCATGCTTATTTCCACCTTGAAATCCAAGACTTTTTAATGCCTGTTTCAACGAAACTCTGGTGTCCATTCCCTTTCCTTTCCAATCAGTCACATAAGGAATAATCCAGTTATAAGTCTTATTGATATGCAAAAGATTACCACTCATATCAAAGTCTGAAAAACTCAATGCCAGAAGTTCTGCTTTTGTCAATATAAGTCTAAAAAAAATTTGCTTTTAATTCGCAAAAAGCACCACTGTTTTCATCCAGTGATGCTCCTGCGAACAATCTTATTCCGTTTATGCTTTTTCTTCTTTGTAGAAAATGTCATCCATCTTCCAGCTTATCTCCATACGACCTGGTTCATAAATAAAGACTTTCTCAATAATCTTTGACAGCTGTATTTTGTCAAAATCCTGCAATGCTGCAATCTCATTTACTTCCATTTCTTTTTCTGTTGCTTCATCACATTTTTTCTTCGCTACTGCAATCTCATTCTCCAATTCTGCTATCTGCAAAGTGATTTCTAAAATACGGGAAGTCGTTTTTTCCAGTTCTTCCATATACCCTTCCTTGTCCAACACTTCTGAACGATAATCAGAATATAGTTTCATCTTTCTTGACGAGAGTCGCTTTTTTTCACTTTTCAGTGTTGCGATATTTTCTTCTTTCAAAATTGTTTTATGCCATTCTCTTTTCTTTTTCTCAAGATTTTCCGAAATGAATTGTGCCATATTTCTGGCTGCATCCAGTACTGTTTCTTCTGCTTCTTTCCTGTCCATTTTACTTTCCGCACACCCACTAAGACCACTGATATGTGCCTGCATACAGCGATACCCAGTCTCTCTGCTGGTAAAACCAAGTCTTCTTCCACAGGTCGGGCAAAAGAAAATAGGGCAGGCTACTCCTCTTTTTGCAAGAACTTTTTTCTGGTTAGTAAACGCTTTCTCATTTGCTTTCCGGAATAATTCATCGGATATAATTGGTTCATGTGCATTTTCTACAACAATCCACTCCTCTTTATCATTGGAAACCAATTTATTGCTTCCTGTTCTTGCCACTCTCTTTTTATTCCAAATAATTTTTCCAAGATACACTTCATTTTTGAGCATATCTGAGATTGTTGTGACTGACCAGAGTTTCTTTTCTTTTTCGTTTTCTCTGTGCATTTTTATACCTTTTCTGCACATATACTCCCTGCATGTAAGCACATGGGTTTCGTTCAGATATTTTGCTATGGGTATTTTTGATAATGATCCATTCTTCTTTCTGATTCATTTTCTGTCTCTGTGCTGCCCAGGAATCATTGGTAAACTGATTATGCACACTATCACCGGCATAATATTGGTTCTCAAGGATTTTGTGGACTGTTCCTCCACTCCATGTCCATGTCGCTGACTTTTCATTTGCTTTTCCTGCTTTATCCAGCTTGTAGGCTTTCGGGCAGAGATACTCATCCGCATTTAATTTCCGGGCAATCTCTGCATAAGTCATTCCATCAATAAAATACTGAAATATCTTTTTCACCACTGGTGCTGCTACCGGATCTGGAATCAGCTGATGAGGATTATCCTTGTCTTTTTCATAACCATAAGCCATCTGACCGGAAGGAAATTCGCCATTTGCCCAGCTCGTCCGGTATGAACTTCTTATTTTCTTTGCCAAATCTCTGGAATAAAACTCATTATACACGTTTGACATGCTGATCAGCAGGCTTATGTCATCTCTGAACGAATCATAATGATCATTCACCGAAATAAAACGCACATTAAAGAATGGGAACACTCTTTCAATATAGCTTCCTGCCTCTACATAATTTCTTCCAAGTCTAGAAAGATCTTTAACAATAACACAGTCAATATTTCCCTCTTTGATCTCCTGCATCATCTCATTAAAACCATCTCTCTCAAAATTAGTTCCGGTTTTAGATATATCATAATATTCCTTTGCAACCACGATATCTTTCTGTTCTTTTACGAAATTATGAAGCAGAACCATCTGCGTTTCTATCGTATTTCTTTCTCTGTTCTTTTCACTCTCATAGGAAAGCCTTGCATAAAGGGCTGCATGTGAAACTTTTTCACACTGGTTTTCAGCTTCTGTAACCAAATTTTCTTTATTTCCAACATTCACATAATCTACTTTTCTTGATTTTCGAGCCATTTATACGACCTCCCTCTTTTGAATTTCTATTCTTCCGTCCATACCTGTGTTGACATCACATCCCACTGACTGTATCTGCCGTAACAGGGATTGATAACAGTCATCAAAATTAAATCTGACTTCTCTAATGTCAAGAACACAGTTATAAAAAATTGTAATCTTTACTCTGATAAGAATGGAGTTAAACATATTCGTATCCAAGCAAGACCTAATAAATGGCACGAGAACGACTGCCCATTCTGCCATAAATCATGCCCTGTTTATGATAAACATTCCAGTAGTATAATGCCGAGATATTACGAAGATAACTCGTAGAAAATGCAAAGTCCAGTCGCAAGTTTAGACACGATATTGCTCTTAACAGTCGTATAAAATCAACATTTGCAGGGATTTATCAAATTCCGACATACCGTCTTAGAAAATGAATAATCCCTCGCAATTCATTATGAACTACGAGGGACTGCTTACTGACTGTTAAAGCGGTAGCCGATCTCACGAACACTATCTATGGAAAAGTGAGAGTTTGTATCACAAAGTTTTTTACGAAGATTCCGAATGTGAAAGCCTACGGTATCCTTTTCATTGCCTGCTGATATTTCGCCCCACACCTTATCATAAATCTGCTCGTATGTAAGAACACGACCTTTATTGGCTGCGAGCAAGCAGAGTATATCGTACTCTTTGACGGTCAGTTCAATTTCCTGACCGTTATTGATAACTCTGCGCCGGCTCAAATTGATTTCTAAGCCGGAAAGGGATAATGTCGGCTCATATGAAATCTCTAATTTTTCAAAATCAGGGTGCTGTTTTACAAAAGCCAGCATATCGTCAAAGGCTGTTGAGTCTTGTGCTTTGAACTCCATTATTACGATTCGTCCGATATTATCACCCCCCTTGGTTAGTTTTTTTGTCTTGGACAACATAAGATTTATTGCGTGAGATAATACGATTCATCAATCGTTTTCAGAATAAAATTCACATCGTCATAACGAGAGGAATCGGACTGAGAGCCTAAACTGCATATCAAAAACTCTTTTCCGTGCTGCTGATAAAGCACAATCAAGTTATAGTCGTCAGACAGAGAGCCAGTCTTAATTCCGCATACATTTTCGTTGTAATATTCGGATGTCGGATCAAGGAAGGCGTTTGTATTCTGCCATATTTGTGTACTGCCATCAGGCAGTGTTGCCGTATAAGTGTTTTGAGATACAATTTCTCTAAACCACGAGTATTCCAACAACCGATATACTACTTCTTTCAAATCTAAAGTGGTGGTAAGTGCCTCCATATCAAAACCACTCGGATCATATAAAACTGTGTCTAAGTACCCCTGCTGTTGCAAATGCAGGTTTAAGTTCTCCATGAAAATCCTCACACGCTCTTGACAGCTTTCTGCTTGCGGCGAAAGTAATCCTCCACAATAATCAGCAACCACATAAGCTGCGTCATTCCCTGACGGTACTAACATTGCCGCAAATAGATTGTGTAAAAAGTATTCTTTTTCCTTGATTTGAGCAACAGACGAGCCAGGTTTCGTGAGTGAAATAGCACCATAGTCTGCAACAACGATACTATCAAGGTCTGCTAAAGTTGACGCATACTCAATAACAAACAGCTTGGCTAAACTTGCAGGAATTTGTGGCTCGTTCTCGTTTTTTGAAACAAATATTTCATCATCAGAACAATCCACCAAAATCAGCGATTTTGCATTATAAGAGTCAGGAAAATCTTCTTTGTAGAGAAAACCATTTATTTTATTCTTTACCTCTCTGAAATTTTCCGGCTGCATTGCCCACGGCACAAACATTATACCTATGCCGATACAAACTACAAGCAAAAACAAAAATACTCCAAATCGTTTTTTCTTACGGCGTTTTCTCTGCATATATGTGCTCACCTCCCAACACCAAAACTCCTATGTGCCATTTTTAATCGGCATAATTTGCCTGAATACACTCTGTAAATCCAGACGGATCTCCCAACTTAGCTTTATCAATATTATCACGAAGATATTTGCGTGTGGCGTCATCACAGCGATCTGTTCCCATATAAGGCATATCAAAGGCTTTTTCGAGTTCAGCTAAGGCTTTTGCCGCCCTTTCCGAATCCGTATTGTAAGTATCAAGCCATTCCTGCATCCAAGAATATTCCCAAAGGTTAGATGCTCTTGTATCGCCATATCCTATCTGAAAAGACGCTCCCGTATCTTCGCCTTCCAAAGCATCAGGCGGCGTAAAGCCCTCCGGCCAATTCAAACTCTCAATGGTCGTTAGGTATTCTTCTTCAATGGTAGCAAAGTCCGTGAAACCTCTTGTGTTTGTGTCGGAGTCCGAAGAAGTGGAGCAGCCTGCCAGCATAATCACCAGCAAAGAAATCATAACACACAATAACAGTCTGTACGGTCTTTCGGATTTTGAGATTGTTCGTTTCATTTTGTTTCCTCCTTGAATTGAGTTTTATTATCTAAGAGCCAATGCAGGCTCTAATTTTGCTGCTTTCAATGCTGGTAATAATCCGCCCAATAATGCTGTAAGCACAGACACAGCAACTGCAACAACAGCAACGCTGATTGGATAACTCGGTGTTCCCACCGGGGAATCCACAGGGAGCAACGCTCCAATACAATGCACCAAAATCAGCGAAATCAAAATAGCTGCAAGGCAAACGAATATTGATAAAATCAACTGTGAGCCTAAAACCAATGCCACAATATTTGTTCGTGAAGCACCTATCGCTCTGCGGATCAGCAACTCATGTGTGCGCTGTTCCAATGAAGATAGTCCGATATTGATCTGCCCTAATACGGAAACAAACAGCAACAAAAGCGAAGTAACCAAAAGCCCTAATTGCAGTATGGACAATACCGAATCATAGGTATCTCCAATATCACTCCGCCCAGCACTTTCCCAGTAACCGCCAATGGTATCAGTCAAAATGTCGCCAAGGGCAGAATGTATCTGTTCGATTGTCAGTCCTGTTGTGGGATGCCAATACACATTTGCATTTTGTACTTGCCACATTGCTGGTGCGAAATTGAGGATCGCCGCAGAATCCGCATAGATAGTCGGAAAATCCCTGCCATCGTTTACTACTCCGACAATATTGAATGGGGTTAACGAAAGTGTGCTTTTTACATTTCCTGCAGCATAGGGCGAATCATTAAAATAGTTTTTAGCTTCTTTGTTTATGACCACTTCAAGCGAGCCGCCCTCACTCGAAGGCTCTAACCATCTACCGGATGTCATTGGAAGATTATAGACTTGACTATATGCCTCCGTGGTGCAAACTAAATCAAAAGCCATCAGGTTTTGGTAAACATCATTCGGCGGTATTGGCGTTAAATCTTTCATTGGTGCAAATCGAATATCTTCTCCCATAGAAAAAGTAACAGCGGCTACATCATCAATGGCTTCAAATCTCTGGAATAATTGTTCCATTTTATTTCTATCGTGAAAATCGGATTCCGTTATCACGAATGAGTAAGTAGGTGACCAGCCATATACCTGTGCGTTTACGGAAATCAAATACTCCCGTCCAAGCGTACCAACTAATACCGATCCAAGCATTGCGATAATGCCTACAAGCATTGAAACACTTGTCAGAATACTTCTAAGTGGAGACAGACGAAGGTCTTTAAGTATCATTTTTAGCACAAGTTATCCTCCCTCCATCCATTTCAAAAATCGTATCACAGGTATCTGCAATATCAGGATCGTGCGTAACCAACAGCAGCATAATTCCATTTTCTTTTACGACGCTGTGCAACAGTTCCATAATCTGCGTTCCCGTCTTTTTATCCAACGCTCCCGTAGGCTCATCACATAAAATGGCTTCCGGAGATACTGCAAGCGCCCTTGCGATTGCAACTCTTTGTTGTTCACCGCCGGACAAATTGATTGGGTAATCATTTTCCTTGCTTTCTAAGCCGACACTTTTTAGCAAGCCTGTAATTATCTCGTGACGCTGTTTGGCGGTAAACGACTTTTTGGCATAGAGTAGGGGTAATTCGATATTTTCCCATACCCGCAAGTGCTTAATCAGAGAGTAGTTCTGAAATACAAATCCGATATTATTGGCTCGCAGTATAGACAGATCACGGTCTTTCAAAGCAGAAATAGATATACCATCATAAAGGTACTCGCCCTCATATTCCCGATTTAACAAGCCAATAATGGATATAAGGCTTGTTTTGCCTGAGCCGGACTTTCCGACAATGGCATAACTGCGCCCTCGTTGCAATTCCATATTAGCGTTGGTTACTGTTGTCAGCATATCGCCATTATTCAATTTGACGCTTGCTTTCAAATCCTTTATTTTGATTAAAGTCTTTTCGGAAATTCCTTTCATTTTATCAAATCCCCCTCGGATCAAGGTTTGGCGGAGTAGCAGAAACTACATCGCCCTCCTCTAAGCCGGACAGTATTTCTATATTGGCTCCGTCTGTCACACCCAATGTCACTTTTGTTTCCACTCTTTCTCCATTCGGAGTAATTACAGTAACCAATCCCGTCCCTTGTCTACCCGCTATTACCGACAGCGGCAATATAAGGACATCATTTCTCGTTGTCGCCGTTATGACTACCGTTGCACTTTGCCCCGATTTCACATCGACTGTTTGACTGATCAAGCATTGCAGAATGCCCTCTTGCGGCACGATTCCCGTAAACGCATTTTCATCTGCGGCAGGCGACACCACGGCAATCATATCGGTTGGTCCTACACCATCATATACTTGAAATTTTGCTTTCAACTCTGCATACTCCGGTAAGGTACTCAAAAAATTATCTGCCTCTACATTGAGGGCAAATCCTGTATAATGCACTATCGCTACGGGATAATTACTCGGTACGCTTTCATTGGATGGGGCAATAGAGGTAATTGTACCATCCACCGGAGATTTCAATTCTTTGCCGTTCACAGTTCCAATAATTTGCCCGGCAGTGATTTTTTCTTCTAATTCTACCGCTGTATTAAATATGCCATTTTCGGGTGAGGAAATAATAAACGGTACTGCCGGAACAATAGTCGTTTGCGTTGAAACGGTTGGAGTAATTGTCCCTCGTACAACTGATACCGTTTTTTCTGCGGATGTTGCGCTATCTGTAAGATTGTTTTCGTCTGTCTGCCCAATTGCAGAGCAGGCAGATAGCGTAAATACAAGAAACAAAATAGAACATAGCAGCATTTGTTTTCTTAGCAACTTCATCATTCCTCCTTATGCTGTATCACAAAAAATACGAGCCTCTATCTTGATACTTTTATTGTACCAAAACAGAAGCCCGTATTTTCTTGATTGCTCGTAAGGTATTCCTCTTTTTTTCTATGCAAATTCTTACAATTTTCCTACGCCAACGGCAAAGTAATTGAAAACTTGTTTTGATCCTCTTGGCTCTCTGCAACGATTGTACCATTGTGTAGTTCAACAATCTGCTTTGCAATCGCCAAACCTAATCCAGCTCCTCCACTGCTTGTACTTCTCGCTGCGTCAAGCCGATAAAACTGCTCGAAAATCCTGTTTAACTTTTCTTCCGGCAGAGTATCGCCGTGGTTACAAAAAATAATGCTGACCGTATCTTCCTGACATTGTGCGCTGATCGTGATATCCGTATTTTCAAAACTGTAGATAACCGCATTTCTCAAAAGGTTATCAAAAACACGCTGAATTTTGTCTGCGTCACATCGAAGCATTATATCATCATCAACACAAAGATTACATTGCAAATTCTTTGATTTGAGCATAGGCTTAAATTCATATACAAGTTGCTCCAGCAGGCGAGTTAAATTGATTTTCGTGTATTGTAATGTAATATCGTATATATTGAATCGTGTTATCTCGAAAAACTCGTTAATCAGATCCTCTAACCGTTCTGCCTTACCAAGAGTGATTGAAAGGTACTTTTCTCGAAGTTCCTTTGAGATTTGCGACTCATCACGCAGTAAAGTAAGATACCCGATTACAGAAGAAAGCGGTGTTTTCAAATCGTGTGCAAGATACATAATCAGGTCATTTTTTCGCTGCTCATTTTCTTTTGCAAGCCTTGCATTACTTTCAGCCTCTTGTTTTAACTGATTGATGTTAGCGGCGATTTCACTCAACTCCGGGGACATTTCAATGTAACTGACATTCTGATCGAACATTTTTCCTGTCGCAGCCTGTACCTCGTACACATAGGCGACTACTTTTTTCAAAAGTAGGTATGTCATGTATATAATACAGCCACCCCACACGATTACAGCCACTATATAAAGATATACTGTTCTGTAATACAAGTAATAATACAAAACATACTTGCGGAGAATTTCCTCTGCCATAATTCCTAAAAGAAAAGTACCGCCAAAAATAAGCACAGAGCAAATCGCACATTGAATTACATACCCTTTGAACAAGGTAGAGAGCAGATAGTTTTTTTCTTTTTTATTCAATTTCATACCCTACCCCCCAAACAGTTTTAATGAACTTCGGATTTTTTGAAGGTTCATTCAATTTTTCCCGAAGCCGCCCAATGTGCGCCATTACCGTATTGTTACTGTTGCGAAGATACTTTTCTTTCCACACGGCTTCAAATAATTCCTCCGAGGCGACAACTTTACCCTGATGTTCGCACAGATACCACAGAATAGAAAACTCCAACGGAGTCAAGGCTATTTCTTTGCCATACAAGTAGCACTTGTGGCTGACTCTGTTTATCAGTAGACCTCTGATGTCATACTCGTCTTTTTCTTCGGATTGGCTCAAATTAGGACTGTTATAGCTCTGATAACGCCTTAATTGCGTCTTTACTCTTGCCACAACCTCTAAAGGATTAAACGGTTTCGTTATATAATCATCCGCACCAATCGTAAGCCCCATAATCTTGTCGCTATCCTCAATTTTGGCGGTAAGCATAATAATAGGGAAGTAAAACTTTTCCCGAATTTTTTGGCAAAGTCGAAAACCATCAATATCCGGCAGCATAATATCAAGTATCGCTAAATCAATCTGCGACTGTTTGATACATTTCATCGCCTCTAACCCATTATAACATTTATATACTGAATAACCATCGTTACTCAAATACACTTCAAGCAGATCAACGATTTCTTTTTCGTCATCCACAATTAAAATCTTCTTGTTCATTGATCCTACACCTCATTTTCGGGTACGGCTTCCATTATGTCGCCAAAATCACACTCTAAGTATTCGCATATATTCAACAGCACGGGAAGGGTAACATTTTCATTTTTTCCGAGTTTCGCAAATGTACTTTTGCTTGCCCCGACCGCTTCTCGTAATTGACTCTTTTTCATTCCCTTGTCAATCAGAAGTTTCCAAAGTTTGTTGTACCGTACTTTCATTTCCGCACCTCCACCCAAATATAGTTTGTATTATAGCACTTTGAGAGTGAAATCGCAATTATTAAGTCTGTATTTTGAGACTTTTAGTTTTCAAACCGGCACAATATCTTTCTGATATGTAATCCAACCGCCTGCAAAATGCAGGCGGCTTGTGTATTTTAATAGGCAGGTGCGCCGTAGCCAAGAATCTCGTAATAACCGATAGAATACTCATTGACTCGGCAACTGTCGCCGGAGTTGCCCTCGACCGTATAAACCTTGCCGTTTTCGACCTTTTGAACAATACCCGTATGGTCGGATAATCCATCCTGACCACTTTCGTCTGCCCAATCGAAGAAAATAATCATTCCGGGGGCAGGCTCGGCGCTGCCATCCAGCCATTGTCCACGATCCTTAAACCATTGTACTCCGTTGACACAGCCTGCATATTTTGGGATAACTCCAGCGTCGATATAGCCGCACTCGTTGGCACACCAAGATACAAAGCAAGCACACCATTCTACACGGGAGTTAAAACCGTACCACGACCAATACGGCTGACCGCCCACATTGCCAACCAGAGAGAGTGCAACGGTCACGATCTGTCCGTCGCCGCCTGTAATGCCGTAAAGCACCTGTGACCAAAGGTAATTGTTTTCATCTGCAAGCAGTTCAGCGAGGTAGCCTTTCTGTTCTTCGTTAAAACCATATTGCGCCGCCATTTCCTCGGCAGTCTTGTGGCTGACGGTAATATACAGATAGGTTTGTGTGACCGTGCTTTCAGTTTCCACGATATTACCGTGTCCGTCATCGGTTTCGGTAATAACTGTTTCGGTCTTGCTCTCTGTTCGGGAAGATATTTGATTCATCTCCCAAAAGATGTCTTTTAAGAGTTGCTTTTTGCCATCGTCCATTGTGGCAACCTCTTGGGGGTTATCTTGATCCGTATTCGTTTTTACAGAGTAAACGGCAAGCACCTCTTTCCAAACGGCTCTGCTGCCACTCATTTCAAGAACATCATAGGATACCGAGTTCTTTTCCTCTTGCAGCTTGGTATCGTATTCGGTATTGATTTCCTGCACAACGGTCTGCATACTCATTCCAGTGCCGGAATCTTCGTCTGAGAAGAAAATGCCAAATACTGAGCCGAGGATCATACCAATCAGGCAAATCACGATAATAACCAAAACCGCCACCCAGCCGCCTGCGGCGATAGCGGCAATCAAGGCTTTCGTTCCGGCAATAATCGCTTTAATGGCAAGTGCGGTCGCTTTGGCAATCGCCTTTACCGTAACCACGGCGGCTTTTGCCGCAGCCCTTGCCGCTTGTGCTGCTCTCTGTGCAGTTTTAACCGTAATGATTGAATCCACCTAAAAATCCTGGATTGCTATGCCCCCGCTTATGCCCCTTGTCATCATAATGGTTTAAACCGCCAAAGAATCCTGGTCGACTCTCACCTACTTTATGCCCGTTATTGTCATAATGATTCATACCACCAAAAAAGGAAGGCGAACTATGTCCGATTTTCTTTCCATTTGCATCATAGTCGTTCATACCACCAAAGAATCCTGGTCTGCTCTCGCCTACTTTTTTCCGTTTGCATCATAATGGTTTATGGATCCAAAGAATCCTGGTCTGCTATATCCTTTTTTACTCATAATGTCATCCTCCTGACTCTATTAGCCTCTTGTTTGATCTCAGAATAACACACTTTTCTCATTTGGAAGTCGCATAACAGGCGACATTCTTTTATCGCATTTACATTCATTATACCATTTATAATTCTTCCGACAATACGCAATAAAGCCGGAAGCCACGTTATCATCCATGACCTCCGACTCGTTCTGCTTATTCTACACTGTCCTTACACCCAAATCAACTCCTCTCTCCGTTTTATCTTTTCCCTGCTTTTCTTGAATAATCCTCTTATTGATCTCAAGCCGTTCATGAATGGATAATTTCTTATCTTTTCCATCTACCGCCTGCTTCTGCTGTGCCGGTTTTCTATCTGTTTTTCCTACATCCTTAACAACTTCATTCGCTTCGGTACTTGTTACCCTCTCATCTGCTCTTCCTTCATATCTTTCTGCTATCTGCTGTTCTCGTCTCTCCTTCACACCTTTTTCCTCCAGATTGCAAAAACTCTGCAGATACGGAAGCACATGATTCTGCATACAATCTATGATGACTGCATCATATTGATCCTTGATACCATATAAAATCTGTTTCAATACATATTCCCTGCTCATTGCATTTACCAACTGTACTTCCGTACCTGCCAGTCCAATGTTAGAACAGATAATGTCTATCCCCTCTGCCTGATGTCTGATATAACAGTCGGAAGGAATATCTTCATCTTTCATTACTGCATCCATAAGAACTGTAAGTGTTTCATTACTGTCATCACAATCACGATATCCAAATCCTGCGGATACATCAGACTGTGGATCGGCATCAACGATTAACACTTTCATATTTTTTTGTGCTAATCCTACTGCTAAATTAGCTGTACATGCGGACTTTCCAGTTCCCCCTTTTTGGTTTACAATAGAAATAATTCTAGCCATTTTTTCATCACCTTTCAATCAATAAAAATGACCGAATCAGCTAAACAGATTTTCATCCATTTCGAGCTAATTCGGTCCTGTTTTCGCTATTAAATTGTAATATCATCACTTTCGTGATACAGTAAAAGCATCTCAGATAAAAGCGAATATTTTCTTTCATCTGAATAAGGTTTTTATAAAAGATAGGCCTTTCCTTCATAAATTTGTTGATTCGTTGCAAGTTTTTTTCAGGACCAAATCGCCTCAACCCCTTGTATTTACTGGGTTTCCGTTGATTTAGTCTTATTTTATCATCATCATCTCCTTCCCTGATTCCTGTCCAGAACAGAATTTCAAATATCAGATAATCCTCACTCCCCGGCTCAATCCCGGCAATAAATCTGTCATATTCTACTTTCGTCCAGAATTCTAGCTTATTAGCATCCGCTTTTCCCATCTTTTTTACTTTCTTACATGGATTTTCCTTCAGATTGTAAATTTTCTGTGCATGATTGAACAGTGCATTTAACTGGTTCTGAATCATACGCTCATAAGTCTTGCTGTACCCTTTTTCCTGAATGGTGTTCTGCCACTGGATAATCTCTGCCGGTGTGATCTCATTCATTTTTCTTGTTCCAAAATACGGAACAATGTGCTTGTTCATCATGTGCTGCTTGTTACGGATTGAATTTTCTTTCAGTTCATTCTTTTATTTTCAAAATAGACTTGAATAAAACTGTTCATCTCCATTTTCATATCCGCCACAGTCTTTCTTATGAATTCCTTTTCATAATTCAATGCTTCTTTCTTTGTCTTGAACCCTCTTTTCAGCTTCTGTGTTTTCTTTCCTGTCCAGTCAATATAACGGAAGCTCACATACCAGGTTCCCTGTGTTTTGTCTTTGTAAGCTGACATCTTAAACCCACCTTCATACTGCTCTCTGAGAGCATCCATAAAATTTTGTTTCTCAGTAGGGACGTGGAATCTTTCCGCGAACTGCCACATATCCTTCCTTTGCCAGTTCAGCATTCAGTTGCTTCAGAATAGAATATGCCTTACTGCGTTTCACGCCTAATTCTTCCATGACATCATCAACAGTCATCATATAATTAGTTTTCATAGCGTCTCCTTTCAAGTCACTTTTGTGACTCTTTTGATGTTTTCTGCTATAATTCACTTTTGTGACTTTATCAATAACCTTTTGCAAATTTTATTTTTATATTCCATTCTACATTTTCAGGCTATGTAAAAATCAACCTCTTTCGCATCATTCACTTTTGTGCTAGAATAGAATCACAAATATTATTAAGGAGGCAGCACATTATGGTAGGAAAAAAAATCCGGGCATACCGGGAATTCAGAGGGTACAGTCAGATACAGTTAGCCGAGCTGTCCGGTATTAACGTAGGTACGATCAGAAAATATGAACTGGGAATCCGAAATCCAAAACCGAATCAATTGGAAAAAATAGCAACTGCACTGGGATTAAATGTTAGTGTTTTTCTGGATTTTAATATTGAAACAGTTGGAGATGTGCTCTCCCTGCTGTTTTCTATTGATGATTCAGTGAACCTCTCACTTGCTGAGACACCTGAGCAGAAGATTTCACTGACGTTTGATAATCCTACAATGCAGGACTTTTTCAGGAAATGGTGTCAATTTAAAAATGTCTATGAAAAAGAAAAAGCTGAAATATTAGCTATTGAAGATGAAGATAAAAGACAGGCAGAACTGGATAAGTTGAACGCTACCCAGGAAGAATGGAAATTGCGTGCTATGGGAACTACGATAGGTTGTCATACCATCGTTAAAAAGGGTTCTGAAGACAATGACATCAAGACGTATAATCTGACTTAAGGAGGTATTAAATCATTTTGCAGAACACACCTGATTATCTATTTCATTATACAAATATTGAAACTCTCTCTCTGATTTTAGCAAATCGTACATTTAGACTAACTTCTTTAAATCAACTGGACGATCTTCAAGAGAAGGAAACTGGCGATACTCCTAATTTTGGTCAATTTTGTTATGTAAGTTCTTGGACTGATGACGAAACAGAAAGCATTCCTATGTGGAATATGTATTCATCTTTAGAGTCTGGAATTCGTATTAAATTAAAAGCAAATCCTTTTAAACTTTATAAAAATAGTCCTAATGATATCTCGAAAATAAAGCTTTTATCAATAATTGATTCTTCTACTGAAGCTTTTCAACACTCATACATCCCTTTGCGATGTATGCTAGAACAACATTTTTCATGCTTACATGCCATGACCCCATCATTTCTTCATCAGGTTAAATACACAAACGATCAAGGTAAATTATATCCTAATCTTATACTTAAGCATGATAACCAAATATTAATGATGCCAGATCAATTGGGATTATATAAAAACGAATACTGGAGTTTTCAAAAGGAGTGGCGTTACAAATTAATGTGCTTTCCTATCGGACCGGATAATTCTATGGAACAACTCAACATTATGGCTTCATTAATGGTAAATGGTATAGTTAAACAACCTTTTTCTTATTATGACTTAAAATTGGACGATGATGCCTTTTCACATATGGAAATAACATTAAGTCCTAAAATCAGCCCCGGTTATCGTCTTATAGTAAACAGCCTTATCGAAAAATATAATCCTACTGCTCAAATTTATGATAGCAGTTTAATTGGATTAGTGTAATTTTGTTATCATTCTGTTATCACAAACGGTTGTCAGGATACTCTCCCGGCAGCCGTTTTTCTATACTGTTCGTTATTATTTCCCACTCTTTCTAATATTTCCACTCAACAGAAAAACCCCGGAAACCTTACGGTTCCGGGGTATCTTACGTTTGGACACATGTACCTTACGGTACTCAATATATATAATTTAAGATGTTATGCTAAAATTATTCGATAACTGTAGCAACACGTCCTGATCCTACAGTACGTCCACCTTCACGGATAGCGAAAGTAAGACCCTGGCTCATAGCGATTGGGTGGATCAGTTCGATTGTCATCTCGATGTTATCTCCAGGCATGCACATCTCTGTTCCTTCTGGAAGGTTGATAACACCTGTAACGTCTGTTGTTCTGAAGTAGAACTGTGGACGATAGTTGTTGAAGAATGGTGTATGACGGCCACCCTCGTCTTTAGTCAGAACGTAAACCTGAGCTGTGAATTTTGTATGGCATGTGATTGTTCCTGGTTTAGCAAGAACCTGTCCACGCTCGATCTCGTTTCTCTGAACACCACGAAGAAGTGCACCGATGTTATCACCAGCCTGAGCCTCATCAAGAAGTTTACGGAACATCTCGATACCAGTTACAACAACTTTACGAGTCTCTTCTTTGATACCAACGATCTCAACCTCATCAGATACGTGAAGAACACCAGCCTCTACTCTACCAGTAGCAACTGTTCCACGTCCTGTGATGGAGAATACGTCCTCTACAGGCATAACGAATGGTTTATCTGTGTCACGCTGTGGGTCTGGAATGTAGCTATCTACTGCATCCATAAGCTCCATGATCTTATCGCCCCACTCGCTGCTCGGATCCTCAAGAGCTTTAAGAGCAGATCCTCTGATTACCGGGATATCATCTCCTGGGAAGTCATACTCGGAAAGAAGCTCACGGATCTCCATCTCAACCAGCTCAAGAAGCTCGTCATCGTCAACCATATCACATTTGTTCATGAATACAACGATGTAAGGAACACCTACCTGACGGGAAAGAAGGATGTGCTCTTTTGTCTGAGCCATAACACCATCTGTAGCAGCAACAACAAGGATAGCACCATCCATCTGAGCTGCACCAGTGATCATGTTCTTAACGTAGTCAGCATGGCCTGGGCAGTCAACGTGTGCATAGTGTCTATGCTCTGTCTCATACTCAACGTGTGCTGTAGAGATTGTGATACCACGCTCTCTTTCCTCTGGAGCTTTATCAATGTTAGCGAAATCTGTAGCTACGTTACCAGCAACTCTCTCAGAAAGTACTTTTGTGATAGCTGCAGTTAAAGTTGTTTTACCATGGTCAACGTGTCCGATGGTACCAATGTTACAATGCGGTTTTGTTCTCTCAAACTTAGCCTTTGCCATTTTAAAATGTCCTCCTTGAATAGTTGGCTCATTCTCTATTAAAATAGAGCGCCATATCGATTTTAAACTTGCTATCCTTGATTATATTGCAAACCAAGGATATTTGCAAGCTTTTTATTGTTTTATATGAAATCCTGATTCAGCCTGTAGTTAAATCAGTCTTTCTTTGCCAGAACTTTTTCCTGAACACTCTTTGGAACTGGCTCATATTTCTCAAAGAACATGGAGTAATTACCACGTCCCTGAGTTCTGGAACGAAGATCTGTTGCATATCCGAACATTTCGGAAAGCGGAACAAATCCACGGATCATCTTACCGCCGCCGATATCATCCATACCTTCGATACGACCACGACGGGAGTTGATATCACCGATAACATCACCCATGTAATCCTCTGGTGTGGTTACCTCAACCTTCATGATAGGCTCAAGAAGAATTGGGGAAGCCTTCTGCATAGCATCCTTGAATGCAAGGGAACCTGCGATGTGGAATGCCATCTCAGAAGAATCGACTTCATGATAAGATCCATCGTATACATTTGCATGTACACCAACAACCGGATATCCACCAAGGATACCAGCCTTCATAGCCTCTTCGATACCTTCTCCTACAGCCGGGATATATTCCTTCGGAATAGCACCGCCGACAACAGTAGACTCGAACTTGTACAGTTCTTCGCCGTTGGCATCCATAGGCTCGAATTTAACTTTACAGTGACCATACTGTCCACGACCACCGGACTGTTTAGCATACTTGCTGTCTACATCAACAGCCTTGGTGATTGTCTCTTTGTAAGCAACCTGAGGAGCACCTACGTTAGCCTCTACGTGGAACTCACGAAGAAGACGGTCAACGATGATCTCAAGGTGAAGCTCACCCATACCAGCGATAATGGTCTGTCCTGTTTCCTGATCTGTATGTGCACGGAAGGTCGGATCCTCTTCTGCAAGTTTTGCAAGAGCCTCACCAAGTTTGCCCTGTCCTGCTTTTGTCTTAGGCTCGATAGCCAGCTCGATAACTGGTTCCGGGAACTCCATGGACTCGAGGATTACTGGATGCTGCTCATCACAGATTGTATCACCAGTTGTGGTGAATTTGAATCCGATAGCTGCAGCAATATCACCGGAGTAAACCTTATCAAGCTCCATACGCTTGTTAGCATGCATCTGAAGGATACGGCCAACACGCTCTTTTTTGCCCTTTGTAGAGTTATATACATAGGATCCGGAATTCATTGTTCCTGAATATACACGGAAATATGCAAGTTTTCCAACGAATGGGTCTGTCATGATCTTGAATGCCAGAGCGGAGAACGGCTCTTCATCAGAAGAATGTCTCACGGTCGGGTTTCCATCCATGTCAACACCATCAATTGGTGGAATATCTGTTGGAGCAGGCATGTACTCCAGGATAGCGTCCAGAAGTTTCTGAACACCTTTGTTTCTATATGCAGAACCGCAGCATACCGGAACAGCTGTACACTCGCATGTACCTTTTCTCAGAGCTGCTTTCAGTCTGTCTGTGCTTGGCTCTTCGCCCTCAAGATATTCCATCATGAGATCGTCATCCAGCTCACAGATCTTCTCGATCAGTTCTGTATGATAAAGCTCAGCATCCTCTTTCATGTCTTCCGGGATATCGGTGATAGTAATATCATCGCCCTTCTCGTCATTGTAGATGTAAGCTTTCATTTCGAATAAGTCAATGATTCCCTTGAAGTCATCTTCTTTTCCGATTGGCAGCTGCAGGCAGATTGCATTTTTACCAAGACGAGTCTTGATCTGCTCTACTGCGCCGTAGAAGTTTGCACCAAGGATGTCCATCTTATTGATGAATGCCATACGTGGTACATTGTAGGTATCAGCCTGACGCCAAACGTTCTCAGACTGTGGCTCAACACCACCCTTTGCACAGAATACGCCGACAGCGCCATCCAGTACACGAAGGGAACGCTCAACCTCAACAGTAAAGTCTACGTGGCCTGGGGTATCAATGATGTTGATACGATGCTCCAAAGCGCCTGGCTTCGGTTTGCAGTTCTCTTCCAGTGTCCAGTGACATGTTGTTGCAGCGGATGTGATTGTGATACCACGCTCCTGCTCCTGCTCCATCCAGTCCATGGTAGCAGTACCTTCATGAGTATCACCAATCTTGTAGTTGACACCTGTATAGTACAGAATTCGTTCTGTAAGAGTTGTCTTACCTGCATCGATATGAGCCATAATACCAATGTTTCTGGTTCTCTCGAGCGGGTATTCTCTACCTTCTTTTCCAGCCAATGGATTTTCCTCCTTGATTAGAAGCGATAGTGAGCAAATGCTTTATTTGCTTCAGCCATCTTATGCATGTCTTCTTTCCTCTTTACAGATGCTCCGGTGTTATTGGCTGCATCCATAAGCTCGTTAGCCAGTTTCTCTTCCATGGTCTTCTCGCCTCTCTTGCGGGAGAACATGGTGATCCAGCGAAGAGCCAGAGCCTGACGTCTGTCAGCTCTTACCTCGATCGGAACCTGATAAGTAGCTCCACCGATACGTCTTGCTTTAACTTCAAGCTGAGGCATTACGTTGTTCATTGCCTCTTCAAATACTTCAATTGCTGGCTTGCCAGATTTTTCTTCCATTCTGGCGAATGCTCCGTAAACAATTTTCTGTGCAACACCTTTCTTACCATCTAACATGATGTTATTGATAAGCTTTGTAACAACTTTATTGTTGTACATCGGGTCTGCCAGAACGTCTCTTTTCTGAGTATGTCCTTTACGTGGCACGTTACTTCCCTCCTTAATCATCCTGATTATCTCATCGGTACTCACGCAGTAAACTATTGCATGTTCGCACTGGTAATGGTCCTATATTTAACCCGCAACCGACAGGGTATATGGAATACCGTACAAATCTCTATAGTCTCCGCAGCAATACGGATGGATTATTTTTTAACTTTCGGTCTCTTAGCGCCGTATTTGGAACGGGCCTGTTTTCTGTTAGCAACACCTGCGGTATCAAGAGTACCTCTGATGATGTGGTATCTTGTACCAGGTAAGTCCTTAACCCTTCCTCCACGGATCAGAACAACGCTATGCTCCTGAAGGTTGTGACCTTCTCCTGGGATGTAGCTTGTTACTTCGATTCCGTTGGAAAGACGAACTCTGGCGATTTTTCTAAGAGCTGAGTTAGGCTTCTTAGGAGTAGCTGTTTTAACAGCTGTGCAAACGCCACGTTTCTGTGGTGCAGACTGCTCAACTGCTTTCTTTCTTAAAGAGTTATAAGTTCTCTGCAGAGCCGGAGCTGTAGATTTCTTAACAGCTGTCTGGCGTCCTTTTCTTACTAACTGGTTGAATGTTGGCATTCCATTTCACCTCCCGATTTATTTCTCCATAGATTGTTCTATGGGGTTTCCTTGCGGTTGCTATTATCTTAGTAAGCGCGGAAAAAAATGCCTTATTTCGCACGCTTTTTGATTATATCCTGTCTGCATATCTCTGTCAAGGTGTTTTTCATCAATTTTTCCTTATTTTTTCAAGGTTTTTACAATTTATCACGGTGAATTATAAATAGGTTTCTTCTTATTATAATGTATTTTTTACTGCTGTTCTGAAGCGTGTAAAAAAATCATTCCCGTGATCTGCATCACAATTTGTGGGAGATTTCGCTCGGATGAGGGCGCCTTAGCGGGCTACGGCAACCGAATTCGGGTGCGATATACCGCAAAGTGGGGCGTGCAGATTGCGGGAATGATTTTTCAAACACGCTCCAGGAAAACCTAACTTTACATTGCATTCACAGCTTTACATTATTATAATAAGAAACAAGAACTTTTCAGCACCTCTACAGTACCTGCTTTTCGAAATACTATCTGCTGAATAGTCGAAAAAAGAATTAACATGAACAGGAGTATACATATGTGTTTCAAAAAAGCAGTTGCTAAATCCAGTGGATTCTCCAGGATTTTTGTATTTGGCCTCATGATTTTTTCCGGAGCAGGACTTATAAACCTGTGCACTGTCTGCGCAGAGACCACTGACGAGTTTCAGGGACCGCCTGTAGCCCAGTCACATATAATTGGTATTGATCCCGGTCATCAGGGTCCAAATGTGGATATGAGTGACCTTGAACCTCTTGGTCCAGGTTCCACAGAAATGAAAGCCAAAGCCTCAACAGGAACCCAGGGAACTTTTTCAGGTCTGCCTGAATATCAGCTGAATCTGGATGTTTCTTTGAAGCTGCAGCAGATTCTGGAAGACCGTGGCTATCAGACAGTTCTCACCAGAACGGATAATGATACTGCCATCAGCAATAAAGAGCGCGCTGAATATGTTGCCGGACAGGGGGCTGAGGTTTACGTGCGTATCCATGCCAATGGTGCTGAATCGTCCTCTGCTGCCGGTGCACTTACCATTTCCCCCTCCTCTTCCAATCCTTATGTATCCCAGCTCTATGATGATTCCAGCAGCCTTTCCCAGTGCATTCTGGATGCCTATTGTGACGCAACCGGATTTGAAAACCGCGGCGTAACATATGCCGACAATATGACTGGAATCAACTGGAGCACCATTCCGGTAACTATTGTGGAAATGGGATTTATGACCAATGAATCTGACGATCTGAAAATGAGCGATCCGGATTTTCAGGACACAATGGCATCCGGAATCGCTGATGGGATTGATGCATATTTTGAGGAAAAATAAATCTGGATTTACTGCCATAAAATAATGTCTCTTCCAGATATTTCATCGATTCGAAAGGAGAACTTATGAAAAATAATAGAAAGAAACAAACCTCTTCTTATCTGCTGATTTTTCTTGGCATTGTCGCTGCTTTACTGATTCTTATCATTCTTTACCTTACTTTCTTCAGAAAGGACAGCCAGAGCAGTATTAATCTGGCAAAAAATGATTCAGCAACAGACCAGACTGAAAATTTCACTGACGGTGAAACTTTCGGATTTACCTCTGGTGACGAGACTTCTGATGACGCCGACCAGAGCGGCTTTGTTTCTGATGATGGAAGTTCCGACAGCGAATCTTCTACAGATGATTCTTCTGTCCAGGAACCTTCCCAGAGAGAAAGTGCAGGTCCTGTACAGTCTTCTCCAACTCCGGAGGAAGTAACGGTTCCTTATCAGACTCCTGCTGCCAATGCAGAACCAATAGGTTCTTCCCAGTCATCCGGTTCCGACTCCGCTCAGACAACAGATGGCACTTCCCAGGGAAAAAAAGATTCTACCATGGCTGCTATTACCCCCGAACTTTCTGACGATGATGGCACCATCTCTCCCTCCCACGGAAGTTCTGCTTTTGACAACAAATCCGATGAAAAGATGGATGCTCTGGTCACTCAGGTCCAATCCCAGCTTCCTGGTTCAAACGGTTCCTGGAGCGTTTATATCTGTGACCTTTCAGGCGGCTCAGAGGCTACGATCAATGATTCCCCAATGCAGGCAGCCAGCCTGATCAAGCTTTTCATTATGGGTGCAGTATATGAGAATTATGATTCTTTGTCCCAGCAGTATGGTTCTGCCACCCTGGATTCTTATCTGACACCAATGATCACCGTCAGTGATAATGACGCGGCAAACAGTCTGGTTTCCTGCCTGGGAGGTGGCGACAGCACTACAGGTATGCAGAAAGTAAACAGTTTCTGTCAGTCTCACGGCTACACAAATACTTCCATGGGACGACTGCTTCTTGCAAGCAACGAATTCGGAGATAATTACACTTCTGCCCATGACTGTGGAAAATTCCTGAAAGAAATTTACCAGATCTGCTCTGGTACTACTCAGACGCCAAGCCTTTTACATGCAGAAGAAATGTATTCCCTTCTGAAGCAGCAGCAACGTACCAACAAGATTCCGGCAGCCCTGCCAGAGGGCGTCAGCGTTGCCAACAAAACCGGTGAGCTTTCCAATGTAGAAAATGATGCCGGAATCCTGTACAACGCACAGGGTGGAAACGATCTGGTCATCGTCTTCCTTTCCCAGAACCTCTCCAGCCCGGGAGAAGCCCAGAATACAATTGCACAGCTTAGCCGCAGTATTTATCTCTACTATAATGATTAACCTTAATTGCTATTAAAAATGCGCAGTGCCTCCAAACAACACTGCGCATTTCTATATTAAGAAATTACCTACTCCTCGTCCCCATTCTCTTCATATGACATTTCCCATATCTCCGAAAAAACAGCCAGCGGACAATCCGTCAAAAGACACATCAGCAGGAAACATTCGTATGGGTTCACAATATAAATCTCGCTCATTCCACACTTCTTCAGAATTCTCTGCGCTTCCTCTATGAAATGATGGTATCTGTCATAGGGATCATCATCCTCCATCTCCTGAGACACAATAAAGAACTCCAGCGTAAGAAGATCAAACCGCTCTACCGGGAACTTGTGATTCAGAATATTGGTAATTCTCTGTCTGCTGAACCTCTTCTGGCTGAAATGTTTCGCCAGGATAGAGGCTGACATTTTTTTCAGATTTCCCATTTTATTGATAGGAATACCATTGCAGATTACCTTCTCCAGATCAGACGGAGTAATATTCTCCGGTTTCCAGACCTTAGCCCGGCCTTTCTCCTCCTCATCCTTCTGATACATGGCCGCAATGATCTGCTTCGCATGTTCCAGAAGGCGCAGGAACTCCTGAAATGCCTGACTCTTCTCATTCATTGGATCATCCCAGCCAGCTTTCAGGCATGCCAGATATTTCAGCAATTTTTCCTCTGTATCTATGGTAAAATCGCCGCTGATTACTTCCGCCACTTTGCCTTTATCTGCTGCAGGTTCCATGGATTTGTAATTCTCTTTATATTCCTCTGCCTTGCTGTAAGGAAGCTGCTTACTATAACAATACCAGTAGATCACTTCCTCTGGATTATGGAAATCAAAATCCTGCTCCTTCAGCACCCTTGTCAGAAAGTCTGAAACATCCTCCGCGCTCATGCGAAGCCCGAAGCCCAGCAGAAATACAGTCTCGCGTTTTACTGAGGCCTGTGTAAGCCAGTTGTTCACCAACGCAGGAAGCTTAGTTGAAGTAGGATTCATAGACTTGGGTGTATAGGTTTCCCGGAAAGAATCAACTGCAATATCTCTGTATACCTCCTGGGGCACTTCTCCAAACGGTTCCTCAATCCCGGCTCTTTCATAGATATATCTCTTCAAATGATCTCCGAACGAAACCAGCTCCATCTCTTTATATAAATAATGAAAAATAACGTCAGCATCTTCATCCTCAAATCCGTCCAGACTGACTACCTGACGAAATCTCTGGGCAGCCCTTCTGGTAAATTCAAAATCCTTTACGGAATCAAATGCCACTGTCTGTTCAAAATCAAGATCCTGCATACGATTTTTCATCATAAATCACCTTCATTTTCCTATAATCAACTACTTAAATTGTGAAAAATTTTGCCCTCTGATTTATCCCTTCTTCTGCAAAAGCCAGGTTTTGAACGGCCGATTCTCTGCTCTTACCTCGCAGAGAATGATCGTAGTATTATCTCTGGCCCCTTTATCCAGTACCCTTGTTAAAAGAGCATGGGCAATATCACGAATTGAGTCCTCCAGCTTCATAATTTCTTCAATCTCGCGATCAGATAACATATCTGTTACCCCGTCTGAGCAAAGCAGATAACGGTCCCTATCCTGATAAGGAACTGCCGCAATGGCAGGTTCCAGCTTCATCTCGGTCTCCTCCACTCCCAGAAACTGAGTCAGTGGTGCTTTCCCAAATCTGCAGCTTTTCAACACATGATCTCTGGAAATCTGTGAAAAATTTCCCTTGGAAAACCGATAAATCCTGCTGTCTCCCAGATTACAGATATACGCTTCTTTTTTTCCAAAAGCAAGCATCGCCATAGTAGTTCCCATGGCACTGATCCGTTGTTCCCGACCATAATCACATACAGCCTGATTCATATTCTTACAGGCTTCCGTAAGAAAAAGTTCTGGTGCTTTACGAAGCATCCCCTTATTTTCCCTATAAAAATGCTCCAGGCTGTCAGAAGCAAGCCAGGCAGCCATTTCCCCCTGGCTCTCCCCTCCCATGCCATCAAAAACAGCCATTACCGGAAGGCTCTCCCGAAGCCTGATACCTGTACGGATTTCTTCTGTTCCATGATTACTCACTGGAAGGTGCTCTCCGCAGCACCAGAAATTGTCCTCGTTATTTGGTCGCACTTTCCCTGCATGGCAGGTATATGCATAATCAATATGATATGTCATTCTATTCCTCTTCGTCTGTCTGTCGATATTCCAAAGAATCACAGCCACTTCTTATATGACCGGTATCATCATTCATCTAACTGCTCCAGCGCATTTTTCCAGTATTTCTCGCCACGCTTGGTGTACTCAGTACTGTCATTCTCCTTATCGTGGACAGTTCCGTCTGTATCGATCCAGCGTATCAGTTTGCCACGCTTGTCATAATAATATAATTCCTTCTTATTACCGGTCCATACATATGCAAAAAACAGACGTTCATCCCAATAATAATACTCCTCATAAACTCCATCTTCGGATGTCTCCGGATAAATCAGCGCTTTCACCAGTTTCCCATTGCTGTCATAGTAGCGAAGCCGATTGCCTTCCTTGCCAACTTCCTTGCAGTCCGGAAGTTCGCTTACAATTGTATTCGCCTGCTCCTTAATTGTCTGAATTGAAGTAGAAAATTCATCAATTTGAGCAGTACTGTTATCATTAGCTTCCAGGACTTCCATAACGTTCTCCGTATTTTGAGCCTTGCGATTCTCATCATGGATTAATTTCATATAAACACCAATAATAATGCATGCCGCAAGCGCCACTACAATAAGGGAAACTGTCCATGGTGAAATCTGTCTTTCCTGGTCCCACCCGCTTCTCTGCTGCTTCTTTCGCTTAGTGGAAGAGGCATTTACTGACTGTTTCTCATAATTTTTCACTGCATTTTTCGCAGGCTTTCTGAGCTGTGCCTCTTCTTCCCGGACAGCTTTCTCAATCTGAGGGTCTTCTGCCACATGGGTCCGCTCCATACGGTCTTCCGGCTCCTGAGGGGCATATCTTCTCTGGTCCCGCTCAAGTTCTGCCGAATTTGTCAGCTCCCACTGGGACTTCTCCCACTCTTTCTCTGCATTCACCGGTGCCAGACGAAGCTTCTCCAAATCCCGCAGCATATCTTCTGGTTTCCTGTAACGTTTCCCCGGCTCATATGCACATGCTTTTAGTATAATGTGGGAAAAAGCAGCACTGGCATTAACTGGTACCGGCATTTTCTCCCCTGCCATTCTCCGTGCAAGGGCAGTCTCTTTATCTCTGTATGTAATCAACTGCTTATCCAGTGAAAGAAAAGGCAGCCTGTTCTGATTCATCAATTTATATAATACAATTCCAAGGGAATAGATATCAATACTGCTGTCGTACTTCTCACCCTTGTAAATCTCCGGTGCCATGTAGGAATAGGTACCTTTCTTGGACATATTGCTCATAGTATGTGCCTGTTCCCTGGCAATTCCAAAGTCACCCAGCTTAAAATCACCGAATCTGGACACAAAAATATTCTCCGGTTTCACATCACGGTGAATAATATTCAATTTTCTGCAATAAATCAATGCCATAGCCAGGTCACAGCCAAGCTTGATCACTTCCTTCTCAGTAAGCTCCTTGCCTGTGCAGTAATCCATAAAACTGGTAAGATATTCCATTCTTATGGAAATGTCCCAGCCGATCTCATCCAAATATTCCACCACTTTGAAATCTTCAAATGAAACCACATGGGAATTTCCGCAAAAATGCTCCATGGTGTATATTTCCTGAACACAGTCCTCTACCAGATTGCGAAAATATTCTCTGGTAGACTGCTCATTATTCATCTCTGACCGTACACTATCCAGTTCCCCTTTACTTCCCGGAATAGATATGATCTTGATGGCGGAGTAAAAAGAACGGCCGCGTTCTGTCCGCTTCGCTTTATAAACTTTTCCAAAAGAGCCTTCCCCTATTTTCTCTACAAGTTTCCATTCTGGCCAGACGGAAACCGGAACATCTTTATCCATGTATGTTCTCCCTCCTCGAATGGGTAATGACTTTTTAAATAGACTGGCAAGTCTTCCCCGTCACGATGCACAGAAATCATGGTTTACGTGATTTCACACCGCTATTCTCGGGTTTTCTGTGAACTACTTTTCCCCCAGAACACCTCGCGGAATACTGCCTTCTGAATAGTTACATAAAACATTATACAGGAATCTTACCACAAATGATAGACCAGGTTGTATTTTCCTCTATCCATATTTTTCCTTACCCTCGCCTACGGCGGATTGTCTCGAGCAGCATTTCCCTTGCTGCTGCAGTGTGTTCCTGCCGGGCTGCACTTTTTTGTGTAACAGTAAGTTCCATAGAATTCTCTGTTACACAAAAATCCCCCAAAGCAACATTTCTGTCACCCTGGGGGATTTCATATTTTATCGTTTATTCTTCACTGTCTTCAGAAGAATCCTCATCCTCAAATGTATCCTCATCCACTGCAAGATCTGCCTCATCAGCAGTCTCCAGCTCTTCTGAGTCTTCCGCTACATCCAGCACATCCTGATCCTCGTCGTCCATTTCATCGAATTCGATTTCTTCTGGCTCTTCCGGCATTCCTGTATCAAGCTCTACATCGCTGTAGCACTTCATACCTGTACCAGCTGGAATCAGTTTACCGATGATTACGTTCTCTTTCAAACCGATCAGATGGTCAACCTTACCCTTAATAGCAGCTTCAGTCAGAACCTTGGTGGTCTCCTGGAAGGAAGCAGCTGACAGGAAGGAATCAGTTGCCAGAGATGCCTTGGTAATACCAAGCATTCCCTGTTTTCCAACTGCCGGACGTAAGCCCTCAGCTTCCAGCTTCTCATTTACTTCCTCATACTCAAGGAAGTCAACAAGTGTACCTGGCAGGAACTCGGAATCTCCGTTATCCTCGATACGGATTTTCTTCAGCATCTGATGAACGATAACCTCGATATGTTTATCGTTGATCTCAACACCCTGAAGACGGTATACACGCTGAACCTCACGGATCATGTAATCCTGAACTGCACGAACACCCTTGATTCGAAGAATATCATGCGGGTTTACACTACCTTCTGTAAGCTCATCACCAGCCTCCATAACCTGTCCGTCCATGATCTTGATACGGGAACCGTATGGGATCAGGTAAGTCTTGGAATCACCAGTCTCCGGATCTGTTACGATGATCTCTCTCTTCTTCTTGGTGTCATTGATTGTAGCAACACCCTTGATTTCAGTGATAACAGCAAGTCCTTTCGGCTTTCTTGCCTCAAAAAGCTCCTCGACACGAGGAAGACCCTGTGTGATATCTCCACCGGCAACACCACCTGTATGGAAAGTACGCATAGTCAGCTGTGTACCTGGCTCACCGATAGACTGTGCAGCGATGATACCGATGGACTCACCAACCTGTACCGGCTCACCGGTAGCCATGTTTGCGCCATAGCACTTCGCACACACACCAACCTTACACTTACAGCTCAGGATGGTACGGATCTTAACCTGCTCAACAGCACCTCCGGTAATGTTGTCTACACCCTCTTTCATGATACGTGCAGCACGCTTCGGAGTAATCATGTGGTTTGCTTTTACAAGGACTTCGCCCTCTTTATTCTTAATGGTCTCGCAGGAGAAACGACCTGTAATACGATCCTGAAGGCTCTCGATCTCCTCCTTGCCATCCATGAAACCTTTTACATACATACCGGAAATCTCTGCTCTGTTCTCACAGCAGTCCATCTCACGTACGATCAGATCCTGAGATACGTCAACAAGACGTCTTGTCAGGTAACCGGAATCGGCTGTACGAAGAGCGGTATCAGAAAGTCCTTTACGCGCTCCATGAGCGGACATGAAGTATTCCAGTACGTCCAGACCTTCACGGAAGTTTGACTTGATAGGAAGCTCGATTGTATGTCCGGTTGTATCGGCCATCAATCCACGCATACCTGCAAGCTGTTTGATCTGTTTATCAGATCCACGGGCACCAGAGTCAGCCATCATGAAGATGTTGTTGTACTTATCAAGTCCGGAAAGAAGTGCATGAGTAAGCTCATCGTCAGTCTTCTTCCAGGTATCCACAACCTCTTTATAACGCTCTTCCTCAGTAATAAGACCACGTTTATAGTTCTTTGTGATCTTATCTACAGTATCCTGTGCAGCCTTGATCATCTCAGGCTTCTGCGGCGGCACGGTCATATCAGAAATAGATACAGTCATGGCAGCTCTTGTAGAATACTTGTAACCCATAGCTTTGATAGAGTCCAGAACCTCAGCAGTCTTGGTTGCTCCGTGAGTATTAATAACTTTTTCAAGGATCTGTTTCAGCTGTTTCTTACCAACCAGGAAGTCAACCTCAAGAAGAAGCTCATTTCCCGGAATGCTTCTGTCAACAAATCCAAGATCCTGTGGCAGGATCTCATTGAACAGGAAACGTCCCAGTGTAGACTGCACGTTGCCTGTGAAAGTGCTTCCATCCGGCATTACCTTGCTACAGCGGACAAGAATCTTGGACTGCAGAGTAATTACCTGATTCTCATATGCCAGAATTGCCTCATTTACGCTCTTGAAGAACTTTCCTTCTCCCTTATTTCCAGGTCTTTCCTGTGTCAGATAGTAAATACCAAGGACCATATCCTGTGAAGGAACGGCTACCGGTCCACCATCAGAAGGTTTCAGAAGGTTGTTCGGAGACAGAAGCAGGAAGCGGCACTCTGCCTGTGCTTCCTGGGACAGTGGAAGATGGACAGCCATCTGGTCACCATCGAAGTCAGCGTTGAAAGCGGTACAAACAAGCGGATGAAGCTTAATAGCCTTACCTTCTACAAGGATCGGCTCAAACGCCTGGATACCCAGACGATGCAGTGTAGGTGCACGGTTCAGCATAACCGGATGTTCTTTGATAACATCTTCCAGAACGTCCCATACAGCTGGCTCAAGCTTCTCTACCATCTTCTTGGCATTCTTAATATTGTGAGAGGTACCGTTTGCTACCAGTTCTTTCATAACGAAAGGCTTAAACAGCTCGATTGCCATCTCTTTTGGCAGACCGCACTGATAAATCTTCAGCTCTGGTCCAACAACAATAACGGAACGTCCGGAGTAGTCAACACGCTTACCAAGAAGGTTCTGACGGAAACGTCCGGATTTACCTTTCAGCATATCAGAAAGGGATTTCAGGGCTCTGTTTCCAGGACCTGTAACCGGACGGCCACGACGACCATTGTCGATCAGGGCATCAACAGCTTCCTGAAGCATACGCTTCTCATTGCGGACAATGATATCCGGAGCACCAAGCTCCAGCAGTCTTTTCAGACGATTATTACGATTAATGATTCTTCTGTACAGATCATTCAGGTCAGATGTTGCAAAACGTCCACCATCCAGCTGTACCATAGGACGAAGATCCGGCGGGATTACAGGAACAACATCAAGAATCATCCACTCAGGACGGTTTCCTGACTCACGGAAAGATTCAACAACCTCAAGACGTTTGATGATCCTTGCACGCTTCTGGCCTGTTGCCTTAACCAGCTCTGCCTTTAATTCAGCGGAATCCTTCTCAAGATCGATAGCCATAAGGAGCTCTTTGATAGCCTCAGCACCCATGCCTACGCGGAAGTTATTTCCGTAAGACTCACGGGCATCCTGATATTCTCTCTCAGTAAGGATCTGCTTGTACTGGAGTCCGGAATCTGCCGGATCCAGTACAATATAATTTGCAAAGTAAAGAACTTTCTCCAGTGTTCTTGGAGTCAGATCCAGGATAAGTCCCATGCGGGACGGAATACCCTTGAAATACCAGATATGGGAAACAGGAGCAGCAAGCTCAATGTGACCCATACGCTCTCTACGAACGGAAGCCTTGGTAACCTCAACGCCGCATCGGTCGCAGACAACACCTTTATAACGGATTTTCTTATATTTACCACAGTGGCACTCCCAGTCCTTGCTTGGTCCGAAAATTCTTTCACAGAAAAGTCCGTCTTTCTCCGGTTTCAAGGTACGGTAGTTGATGGTTTCCGGTTTTGTAACCTCACCTCTTGACCACTCTCTGATCTTTTCCGGGGACGCCAGTCCAATTTTAATGGCATCAAAAGTCATTGGCTGATATGTTTCATTGGTATTGGTTGATTCTGCCATGTATTCTTTTCCCCTTTCTACTCTTCGATATCATCGTAGGAATCGTCGATTTCGGATTCATAATCCTCTTCTTCGTCCTCGTCCACATCAACAAGTTCCTCTCCGTCAAACTCCTGCTTGGTATAGCCATGTTTGCTGAAGGATTCCTCTCCTCTGTGGCCGCGGGAATCTCCCTCGATAACTGCACGAAGATCGGTTTCGCCGTAATCTACATTCTCCATGATCTGAACTTCTGTCTGATCATCTTTGAGCACACGTACATCCAATGCCAGGGACTGGAGCTCTTTAAGAAGAACCTTAAAGGATTCCGGAATACCAGGCTCAGGGATGTTATCACCCTTGATGATTGCTTCATAAGTCTTCACACGACCGACTACATCATCGGATTTAACTGTCAGGATTTCCTGGAGTGTATAGGATGCACCGTATGCCTCCAGAGCCCAAACCTCCATCTCTCCGAAACGCTGTCCACCGAACTGAGCTTTACCACCCAGTGGCTGCTGTGTAACCAGAGAGTAAGGACCTGTGGAACGGGCATGGATCTTATCATCAACCAGATGATGCAGTTTCAGGTAATGCATGTGTCCGATTGTGGTCGGACCGTCGAAGAACTCTCCGGTACGTCCGTCACGAAGCTGTACTTTACCATCTCTGGAAATCGGAACACCTTTCCACAATGCTCTGTGGGCTTTGTTCTCATCCAGATACTGCATTACATCAGGTGCCAGAATGTCTTTGTATTTCTCACGGAACTCTTCAAAATCTTCTGTATTTACATAGTCATTTGCAAGTTCCAGTGTATCCTGGATATCATTCTCGTTTGCACCATCGAATACCGGTGTGGAAATATTAAAGCCAAGTGCTTTGGCAGCAAGACTTAAATGAATTTCCAGGACCTGTCCAATGTTCATACGGGAAGGTACACCCAGCGGGTTCAGCACGATATCCAGTGGACGTCCGTTCGGAAGGAATGGCATATCCTCAACCGGAAGTACACGGGAAACGACACCCTTGTTACCATGACGACCAGCCATCTTATCACCAACGGAGATTTTTCTCTTCTGTGCGATATAGATACGTACAGACTGATTAACTCCTGGAGACAGCTCATCACCATTTTCTCTTGTGAATACCTTGGCGTCTACAACGATACCATACTCACCGTGTGGTACCTTAAGGGAAGTATCACGAACCTCGCGTGCTTTCTCACCAAAGATTGCACGAAGAAGTCTCTCCTCTGCTGTAAGCTCAGTCTCTCCCTTAGGAGTAACCTTACCAACAAGGATATCACCAGCACGAACCTCTGCACCGATACGAATGATTCCGCGCTCATCAAGATCCTTGAGTGCATCATCACCTACGCCTGGAACATCACGGGTGATCTCTTCCGGTCCAAGCTTTGTATCACGGGATTCTGCTTCATATTCTTCAATGTGAACAGATGTATAAACATCGTTCTGTACAAGTTTCTCACTTAACAGTACGGCATCCTCGTAGTTATAACCTTCCCAGGTCATAAATCCGATCAGAGGGTTCTTGCCAAGAGCAAGCTCTCCCTGAGAAGTAGACGGACCATCGGCAATAACATCACCTGCTTCAACGTGCTCGCCCTGATTAACGATCGGACGCTGGTTGTAGCAGTTGCTCTGGTTACTGCGCATGAATTTGGTAAGATGATAATCATCTTTTGTTCCATCATCATTCTTGATGCTGATATCGGTAGATGTGGAGCGAAGTACAGTACCAGACTTTCTTGCAACCACACAAACACCGGAGTCAACAGCTGTCTTTGCTTCCATTCCTGTACCAACAACTGGTGCTTCTGTGGTAAGAAGCGGAACAGCCTGACGCTGCATGTTTGATCCCATCAGCGCACGGTTCGCATCGTCGTTCTGAAGGAATGGAATCAGGGCTGTAGCTACAGAGAATACCATCTTAGGAGATACGTCCATGTAATCAAACATCTGACGCTCATACTCCTGAGTCTCTTCACGATAACGACCGGAAACGTTCTTACGAACGAAATGTCCTTCTGCGTCAAGTGCCTCATTCGCCTGTGCTACATGGTAGTTATCCTCTTCATCTGCGGTCATGTAAACAACTTCGTCAGTTACACGCGGATTCATAGGATCAGTTTTATCAATCTTACGGTAAGGTGCCTCAACAAATCCGTACTGATTCAGCTTTGCATAAGATGCAAGGGAGTTGATCAGACCGATGTTCGGACCCTCAGGAGTCTCGATCGGGCACATTCTTCCGTAATGGGAATAGTGAACGTCTCGAACCTCGAATCCGGCTCTGTCTCGTGACAAACCGCCAGGTCCAAGTGCGGAAAGACGTCTCTTATGGGTCAGCTCACCAAGAGGGTTGTTCTGATCCATAAACTGTGACAGCTGGGAGGATCCAAAGAACTCTTTTACAGCAGCTGTTACAGGTTTGATATTGATCAGGGACTGCGGGGAAATGCTCTCCACATCCTGTGTTGTCATTCTCTCACGAACCACACGCTCAAGTCTGGAAAGACCGATACGGTACTGATTCTGAAGCAGTTCACCAACCGCACGGATACGACGGTTTCCTAAGTGGTCGATGTCGTCGTCATTTCCAATGCCATATTCCAGATGCATATTGTAATTAATAGAAGCAAAAATATCTTCTCTTGTAATATGCTTCGGAATCAGGTCATGGATATCTCTGCGGATAGCGGCAATTCTGTCCTCAAGTGTGTCATTTTCTTCCAGAATTTTTTCGAGTACAGGGTAATATACTAACTCTGTAACCCCAAGCTCTTCCAGGTTCTCAATTTCTGGCAGATAGTGATGCATGTCTACCATTAAGTTAGAAAGAACTTTAATTCTGCGGTCTTCTTCACCCTGGATCCATACAAATGGAACTGCAGCGTTCTGAATGGCATCAGCCAGTTCTCTGGTTACGATAGTACCAGCCTCTGCAAGAATTTCTCCTGTAGAGCCCTCAACCACATCGTCAGCCAGCTTATGACCAACAATTCGTTTATTGAAATGAAGTTTCTTATTAAATTTATAACGTCCGACCTTGGCAAGATCATATCTTCTCGGATCAAAGAACATCGCATTGATCAGGCTCTCTGCGCTCTCAACTGCAAGCGGCTCGCCTGGACGGATTTTCTTATACAGTTCAAGAAGACCTTCTTCATAATTCGTAGAAGTATCCTTTGTGAAACTTGCAAGGATCTTCGGCTCTTCGCCAAACAGATCAATGATCTCTGCATTGGAACCAACACCAAGTGCACGGATCAGTACAGTGATCGGAACCTTACGGGTTCTGTCCACACGCACATAGAATACATCGTTGGAGTCAGTCTCATATTCCAGCCATGCTCCTCTGTTAGGAATTACTGTACAGGAAAACAGTCTCTTACCGATTTTATCGTGTGCAATGGCATAATAGATTCCAGGGGAACGTACTAACTGGCTGACAATAACACGCTCAGCACCGTTAATGACGAAAGTTCCTGTCGCGGTCATAATCGGCAGGTCTCCCATGAAAATCTCGTGTTCGTTGATCTCATCTGTTTCCTTGTTAATCAGTCTCACTCGAACCTTCAAAGGTGCGGCATAAGTTACGTCACGTTCTTTACACTGCTCGATGGTGTATTTAGCCTCTTTTTCATCAAATGTGAAGCCGATGAATTCAAGACTGAGCTTTCCGCCGTAGTCTGCGATTGGAGAAATATCGTCGAATACTTCATTCAATCCTTCGTCGAGAAACCACTGGTAAGAATCCTTCTGGACCTCGATCAAGTTCGGCATTTCCAGGACTTCTTTTTGTCTCTGGTAGCTCATTCGCATGCTTTTTCCAGTTTTTACAGAACGAATTCTGTTTTTTTCCATTGACGTTTCACCCCTGTTTTATTTTATTTATTACAACATCAGCCCGCTCTGCTGCATAAGCATAGTAGGCATATCTTGCCATAATATAGCATTCTTCACTATAGCACAACAAAAAAAGCCTGTCAAGCACTTTTCTGTTGTTTTTTCATTTGTTTTTTTATTTGTAATTGCTGAATAGTTATAATTTATTTTACTTTTCTCTTACTATAAGAAAGGTTTCCATATTTATCCGATAATACAAAGAGAAGCTTCGTTCCTTTTTTCTGTTTTTTGATAGAAATATTATATTTCTTTCGGGAATTGATGCTTCCTCTGCCGATTTTTTTATTCTTGTTTCTGCTCACTGCATAAATTGTAAGCTTCTTTCCACCCGCCGCTTTGCCTGTGATCTTCACTGACTTTCTGGTAATCTTAGACGCAGTGGGCATTTTCACGGAAATGATTCCAGTGCTGTTTTCCGCATAAATTGCATAAGTACTGCCATTATTCTCCAGACGGTTCTTTTTGTTTCCGGAAATCTTTGACCTGCTTACATATAAACCGCATTTTCTGCTGCCAGTAACCGCATTTCCATAAAGTTTTCCGGTCTGACTTGCGATCACTTGGATTCCTCTGCCATTCACATTCGTAATCCTGTTAGATTTTATAACAGCATTTCCAATATTTTCCACATATATTCCGTCCAGCATACAGCCTTTCACCTGATTCGCTGTGATCTGACAGCCCTCGCTGCCCCAGAGAACAATTCCGTTCTTTTTTCCGGAGGATATACGGTTCCGGCTTACTTCACACCCGTCAGAGCCATTTTCCATAAGAATTCCATCGCCGCCGATACCTGAAATCACATTATCCAGGACTTGATTCTCTGTGGATGGAGTCCCCAGCTTTCCTCCGTCATAAGCGTAGATTCCTACATTTTTACAACCTGATACCTGATTATCTTTTATCACATTTTTGGAAGAAGCAGACAGGTAAATTCCCATATTGGAAAAGGATGCAGTTTTTTTCAGCTTCAGCTGATTATTTTCCACTGTACAGCCATCAGCTAGATAAAGGCGAATTCCATTTCCATTCCCTGTGATCATATTTTCCTTTACCTCAACACCGGTTTCCTTATAAATACCTGTCGGAATTCCCTTAGCCTGTGCCTTTGAGCTGTCACTTACCCAGGCTCCCTGGACTTCAATTCCATATCCTCTCCATGTGTTTCCATTGATCTGACTCACTGAAGAAATAGAAATCTGATTGTTTTTCACGGAAATACCCGCATTCTGGTGGTTTCCTTCCATTCCTGCAACAGTTCCCGGTATAAGATGGGTATTCGGGAAATACATGCAGCTCACAAGCACTCCGCCGCCTGCATTCTCTATTATATTGTCCTCCACAGCAGAATCCACGTAATTCAGGCACCAGACAGCTCTCTTTTTCACATTTCGAAAGGTATTCCCCTGAATCACGATGTTCCGGTATGGTCTGTCGTAGATCATGCTGTGACTGCCCACTCCTGCAAACACATCCTCAAAAACGTTATCCGTAATCCTGATATTCTCACAGACAGCTCCGTCAAAGGGCTGATATCCTGGAAAAATATAATCCAAACATGCATCCAGCTGAATGCATTCCTGTCCGCCGCCTTCATATTCCTGCCAATATCCCCGGAATGTACAGCCAGTCACAGTTACATCTTCCGTACCTGCCAGCTCAAGAAAATGAGATTTCAAATTGTTTAGAAATGTTACGTTCTTCACAGTTACGTGTCTGGCATGTCCAATCCTGAAGCCTACAAAACCGCCTGTGCCTTCCTTATCTTCGACAACCGGGTAATTCAGATCCCAGGTTCCGCCTTCAATGGTGATATTGTGATATCCATCATAACCTCCGGCAGAAAGTATGTCATCTCCCAGTCTGAGGACCACATGCTTATCTGTACAAGTTTTCGTCAGCACAGCCCCTTCTGCATAAAGAGTAAGATTGCTGTACATATGGATAGTTCCGGAAATCAGATAGCTTCCCTGAGGAATGATTACCGTACAAGGAGTTTCATCTGTAGCTCTCTGCCCCATAAAGTGAAGCACTGTATTCAAAGTTTCGGTAATATCACTTCCATCAGCCACATCTAAAGTCACCACTGCAGCGCCTTCTGGAATAGTCGCCAGAATCTGCTGTTCATTATCAGAAGGTACAGGTGTAAGCAGAGCTTCTTCTGGCTCCTCTTCAAAATCATTATCAGACTCATCTGCTGAAAAAAATCCCACCTCAGCTGTTCCGCCATAGAAGCCAGTCTCATCCTCTTCCATTTCCGGCTCAATATCGCAATCTGAAAAGCTGTCTTCAAAATTCTCCGTCACATTTTCTGCTGATTCAGCATATATAACAGAACTGCCTCCCAGATATAAAGATACTCCCAGTAATGTTACAGTCAAAAACATTTTTATATTCATTCAGAATCTCCTTGCACAAAAAGAATCCTGATTGCAGGAAACTCCAACAGAATTTCCTGTTACACAAAAAAATCCCCGCAGTGGCCTGCACGACAGACTTCTGCGGGGAGCATGGTTCGCTTAAATACACCTAAATTATTTAAGAGTAACTTTAGCGCCTTCAGCCTCAAGTTTAGTTTTGATATCCTCAGCCTCTGCTTTGGAAGCGCCCTCTTTAACCATTTTCGGAGCACCATCAACAACTTCTTTAGCTTCTTTAAGACCTAAGCCTGTGATCTCACGAACAACTTTGATAACTTTAACTTTGTTAGGACCTACTTCTGTAAGCTCTACGTCAAACTCATCTTTCTCCTCAGCTGCTTCACCAGCACCTGCTGCTGCTACAACAACGCCTGCTGCTGCGGATACACCGAACTCTTCCTCGCAAGCTTTTACTAAATCATTTAACTCTAATACAGATAACTCTTTGATTGCTTCGATAAACTCAGCTGTTGTTAACTTTGCCATTATAATTTTCCTCCATTTTTAAATTTTTTGTGGAATCAATGATTCGATTCAGCGACAGAAACTTAAATTATTCTGCTGCTGGTGCCTCAGCCTCTCCACCCTTCTGCTCTGCGATCTGATTAAGCACACGAGCAAAGTTGGTAATAGGAGACTGGATACTTCCAAGCAGTTTGCCAAGAAGTTCTTCTCTGGACGGGATCTGGGACAGTGCCTGGATTCCTGCCTGATCGTTGTAGTTACCCTCAACAATACCAGCTACTAACTCAAGTGCCGGATACTGTTTTGCAAATTTAGCAAGGATTCTTGCAGGAGCAGTAGCGTCTGTTGCAGAAATTGCAATAGCGTTTGTTCCATGTAAGTGCTTGTCAAGATCTGCACATGGAGTACCTTCAAATGCACGACGCATTAAAGTGTTTTTGTAAACCTTGTACTGTACGCCGGACTCTCTTAACTCTTTACGTAAAATAGTATCCTGCTCAACTGTAAGACCACTGTAGTCAACAAGAACAACAGCCTGTGCGTCTTTAATATTGTTAGCGATTTCTTCTACGATTGGTTGTTTCAGTTCTACTTTTGCCATGAAATGGTACACCTCCTTATAGAATTTGATATACCGCCAAAAAAAGCCTTACTGTAAGACAGCAAGGCTTAACGTAATTCTTACGAAAGAATACTTAGTCCTCGGTAGGCGTTTTAATCCTTATGCCTTACGGCACCTACTGTCTTCGGCAGCGTTCTGTAATAAAATACCACGTTCGATTTTATTTGTCAATAGTAATTTTAATTTTTTTACA